>CAXIBZ010000086.1:0-7236 GCA_964022105.1 uncultured Methylophilaceae bacterium | reverse complement strand
GGGCTATGGATTACCTGCAGCAGTGGGCGCTTGCTTTGCAAATGGTTGTCAACCCATGGTGTCAGTGGAAAGTGATGGTAGTTTGCAGTTAAATATACAGGAGCTTGCCACAGTACGTGCCTTCGATTTACCAATTTGTATGGTAATAATGAACAATGGTGGCTATAGCTCTATCCGTAGTACGCAACGTAACTATTTTGCTGGCCGATATGTGGGTACTGGCCCAGAGGCAGGTTTACTGCTGCCTGATCTAGAGAAAGTTGCGCAAACGTATGATTTGCCCTTTTTAAGGATTAGTGATGCAGAAAATCTGACTGAAGCATTGCAAAAGGTAATGGCAATGCCAAGGCCATGCATTATAGATGTACAGTTACAAAAAAATGAGGCGCTGATGCCAAAGGCATCAGCCATGCCACAAGCAGATGGCAGCATGGTTTCAATGCCATTAGAAGATATGAGTCCCTTATTGCCATTAGAAGTGCTTAAGCAAGAGATGTTAATTCCCTTGCTTCCTCTATCATCGGCGGTACGGTAAATAAGATTAACATGTTGAATGGCATGCAATTACTCATTACAGGCGGAACTGGTTTTTTTGGTAGGGCATTGCTAAGGTCTAAACTAGCGAGTCATCCAGTTTGGTGCGATGTGAATGAAGTCACTGTATTATCTCGACAACCAGATCACTTCTTGAAAAAATACCCAGAGTTTATTGGTTTAGATTGGCTCAAATTTCATCAAGGTGATGTACTAAAGCCAGAGTCTTTACCAAGGGGGTCTTATACCCATATCATACATGCCGCAGCTGATTCTACTTTTGGCCCATCGTTAACATCCTTAGCGCGTTATGATCAAATCGTTACTGGCACTAGAAATTTATTGGATTTTGCAGTTAAAAAAAAGGTGCAAAGATTTTTGCTAACCAGTTCAGGGGCGGTATATGGCAGGCTGACGGAAAAAGTTGGCCATGTTGCTGAAGACTACCATGGTATGCCAGACCCATTAAATGCAGATAATGCGTATGGCATCGCTAAGCGTGAGGCAGAGCATTTATGTGCGCTCTATCATGCGCATCACGGGCTCAATTATATCGTCGCAAGATGCTTTGCATTTGTTGGCAGGGATCTGCCTTTAAATGTCCATTTTGCAATAGGTAATTTTATATATGACGCACTATATCATGATGCTGTAACCGTTAAAGGAGATGGCACAGCAGTGAGATCGTATCTGTCACAAGAAGATTTGGCCATTTGGTTAATGACCATGCTATTACATCACAACGCTGGTTGCGCCTATAATCTAGGTTCGGATATTGGCATTACGATTAATCAACTAGCCCATAAAGTCAGGGATTTGCTAGCACCTGATAAGGGCGTAAAGATATTAGGTTCGCCAACAAATGCCGCGCGAAACTTTTATTTGCCTAGTATTGAAAAAGCAAAACAAGCGCTTGGATTGCACGTGATGACATCGTTAGATGATGCTATCCTTGCGACTGCGCAACACCACCAATTAACAACATGAAAAAACATATTATATTTGATTTAGATGGCACGCTAATTGATTCAGCACCCAGTATTTTAGAGAGTTTTGAACAAGCATTCTCTTCGCTAAAGCTAAAACCGAGCGTAGCAGTTACCGCTGATGTTATTGGCCCACCTTTAATGCCAATACTTGCCAAACTAGCGGGTAGTGAAGACAAGTCTTTACTTGACCAATTGGCTGAAAATTTTAAGGCGCATTATGATAGTCAAGGGTACAAAAAAGCGACTGTTTATGCAGGTGTGCAAGAGCTCCTTGAGAGCTTACAAAAGATAGATGTGAGTTTATATGTTGCAACGAATAAACGTCATTTACCAACCCAGAAAATAATGCAGCATTTAAATTGGCATCAGTTTTTTGATGGCGTCTTTGCCTTAGATTCCTATTCGCCCCCGTTGGCTGCAAAACCTTTAATGGTAGAACGTATCATGACGGATTTTGCAATTGCAACAGCTGATACTATTTATGTTGGTGACCGGCATGAAGATGGATTAGCGGCAGATCATAATCAAATTAATTTTGCCATGGTGACTTGGGGTTATGCAGATCAGACAGACACAACGTTAAGACCAAGTTGGCTGACATGTCCTGATGTAAAAACACTACATGAACTGCTGATTTGCCATGAGGATTAATGACAATGAGTAATCATACATCAATGAATCAACCACATGGTTTAACAAGTCTGCAAAAAGAGCATATCGCAAAACAATGCGTTTGTTGTGGAAGTGTAAAGCTAAAGAAATCTGCGGCTATTCTAATGCCATTTGTCGCTCATAGGGCATTAGGTTGGCAGCCTGTAGAGATTGATGATAGTTGGGGGCTCAATACCATTGCAAATGGTTATGCGTATACCGTATGTAACTCTTTATATTGTGAAGATTGCGCTTTTTTGTTCTTAGATATTCGCTTTTCTGATCAAGAGCTTCATGATTTATATCAGGGCTATAGAGAGCAAGATTATGTCGATTTGCGAGAACATTATGAACCAGGCTATCGCGAAAGAAATGCTGCGCTTAATGAAGGAGAAAATTATCTTGAAAAGGTGGAAAGTTTCCTAAACCCCTTTTTAACATTACCGATTAATATGCTTGACTGGGGTGGGGATACTGGAAAAAACAGTCCGTTCAAAGAGCATTGTAAGCAATTCCATATTTACGATATCAGTAGCAAACCTGTCGTTGCTGGTGCAACGCGCATAGATAAAACGACTGCGATGAATAATGAGTATGACCTTATTGTAAGTAGTAATGTGCTGGAGCATGTGCCTTACCCAGCTGATGTAGTGCTTGATATGAAAAAAGCCATGGGACCGCAGACTGTTTTATATATTGAAGTGCCTTATGAAGAAGTGATGAGAACTGCAAATGGTAAAACAGACTTGCACATGCGCAAGAAACATTGGCATGAACACATTAATTTTTTTAGTGAGCAATCATTACGCACATTATTAAAGCAATGTGGACTCAGAGTGCTGGCATTGAAGCATATTTCTGAGGATAGTCATGGGAGGTCTGTTTCATTAACGCAAATAGCTTGTCAGTTGCAAAGTTAGCGTTTTATTTCTCGATGTATTTATCATGCAGGCAATATAACACCGTGCCAAATGTATTGTGCTCATGTACTCTTAAATAGAATTGATAGTCTAAGTCCCAAGCATCTATCAGTAAGGCAATTTCAAAAAGGTGAGAAGGTTTGTGATAAACAGAAATAGCTAAATTGGGTTGGTATTGGTGGATGGTTTTTTCTAAGCCTCGAATAGCTTCAACTTCAGCGCCTTCAACATCAAATTTAATCAAGTTGGGTGCAAAGTCCTGAAGTACATCATCAGCACGTACACACTGTATGACTGTATCTCCGTTAGCATTCAAACTGCTTCCCATATTGGCATGACTAGAAAATCTTAACTGTGTGTTTGAAGACCAAACACCTAATGGGAGACAGATTGATTCACTAACATTAAATGGTTTATTAATCAGATTTGCAAAATTTTGCTGATCAGGTTCGAATGCAGCAAAACGATTAACCTCATAGCCAGCGTGTATTAACTTTTCAATGGCAATGCCATCATAAGCACCACAATCAATTACTGCTAAAGGATTTTTATAACGAGGAATATCAAAAGGTGCATATTCATCATCTAAACTTGGTGCAGGATAATCTTCAATCTGACCTAGGGTGCGAAAACGAATAATTTGATTAGCAATTTCTAGACTCTTACTATCTGTCAAAAGTGCTTTAAAAGCTTCTATGTCGTTTGTATGGACATCATAGTTAAAATCCAAATCAAGCCAGTAACCATGAGCAATTTCGATATCTTTGGCTATTTGCTGAATTTGTTGAAGTGTGAATATCTGATTAAATTGACATGCTTGCACTGACTTGTAAATCTCTCGAAGATCAATATAGTGATTGTTAAGTGCAA
Source organism: uncultured Methylophilaceae bacterium (assembly GCA_964022105.1). GTDB lineage: Bacteria > Pseudomonadota > Gammaproteobacteria > Burkholderiales > Methylophilaceae. The sequence continues at coordinate 3,272 of CAXIBZ010000086.1, read as the reverse complement.
TCAAGCAATTGCTATTGTTATTAACTTGTTGTTCTGCTTGAGCAAGTGAAACAATAGGAATGTTCTTATAATCATTACCGTATTTGTTCTTATCAATGATATAGGCTATTTTTACGCCAAGCTCAATTAGACGGTCAACAATTCTTTGTCCTGTAGCGCCTAAGCCATAAACGACTAAAGGATTACATTTGTTAATGGTTTGTTGATTATTTTTCATGAGTGATTGCTAAAGCGTTACCATACAAAGTAATCTTGCAACTGTGGTTTTTGTGAACGATGACTAAATTTGATTTTTTCAGCCGTAGCCAATAGCTGCTTTACGAAATCTTGATTGTCTATTTTTGCATTGACTATCTCACCAAGTCTTTTTCCTTGTTCTACAACTAGCGCTTTATTTTTTAACAAAAACGCCACTTTGCTTTCAAACTCTTCTGGGTTAAACACATAGGTGTATTGATCATAATCTGGAATATTTTCTTGCATCCAGCTTGTTTGGTTTGTCAGGATATAAGCATAATTTCCAGCAGCACGAGAAAAGCGGTCATGTACATTCAAGTCAACATTTGCCGTCATATCAATTAAACCAAGAGACTCTTCAAAAATGGTTTTACCATGTTGGGTAAAATTTAAGTCGTTAGAAAATTGTGCGACAGTATCCCCATTATTCACATGCTCCCAGTTACGACCAATAATTTTAACGGGGAATTTTTTGAGCGATGTTGCAATCATCGTCGCTTTTATACGTCGGAAGTAGTCATCTAACTGTGCCGAGTATAATCTAACGATATCGCGACATGCGGACGCATCTCCCATCTTTTCAGATACAAAATGAACGATATACGCAAAAATATTGACAGGTTCGCACCGCATGAGCGATGGTAGCAAGCTATCTGCAATATTACATAAGTCCTCAGTCATAGAAGGTGGTAAGTTAGTATGCCACATATGCAAAAGCTGGTTTGGATCATTACCATTTTTTAGAAAAACAAGTGTTCCTTGTTCACGTTTCTTGAAATCAATATTGTCGACTGGTTGCTGATCAAATATGATAGGGGGGTTGATGATGTTACATGTTTTATTATCAGCAAAATACCATTCTTGAGCTTGAGAAAACTCTAATGAACAATATACATTCACAGTGTTTTTTGGTATTGGTTCATGCTTTTTTATAAAGTAGGAGGGTAGGTCACCTTGAAGCTTTAAAAAGGGGATATTGTGATATTCCCATAAGTTCACTGGATGTGAATGACCCTCAATTTGCCAATTCAGTTCTGCACCAAGACCCAGGTAAGAGAATGCAAACTCTATTTCATATTTCGCTATTGCATCGGTTAGTTGTTGTGCAAAGTTGGGATCCGATAAGTCGATAAATAAAGTTTTTTTTGCCGCATAGTGAAATAAGGTTTCAATCTGGCGGCAAATGCCATAAATTGCACCTTGAGGATCTTGCCCAGATAAAATCAGAATCAGTTTTTCTTTGTTCATCGTAAACTAACTAGATAAGTCATTCGCTTATTTTAATTGTTTGGTATACAGGCTAAGCTGTGAATGTAAGCAACTAAATCAAGCTAATTTAGGTGATTAATGTAAAAAAAGCGCATCTGTGGATGCGCTTTTTAACCTCATTAACTGACCGTTATAGCTTAAGGTCGGCCATTTCATCGCGTGTTTCAGTAAAAGCTTGAATGGCTTTATCTAAATCTTCAAATGTATGCTTAGCCGAAATCTGTGTTCTGATACGTGCTTTTCCTTTTGGCACAACCGGATAGAAGAACCCTATTGCATAAATGCCTTTTTCCAATAAACGCTTACTCATTTCTTGCGCTAAATTGGCTTCACCAAGCATCACTGGCACAATCGGATGGTCACCATCATCAACAGCAAACCCAGCCAATTGCATTCCTTTTCTAAAGTAGTGTGTGTTTTCTTCGAGCCTATCCCGAAGTTCGGTTGATTGATCAAGTCTTTCCAGTACCGATAAAGATGCAGCGCAAATCGCTGGCGCAACGGTATTTGAGAATAAGTAAGGGCGAGAACGCTGACGTAACATATCAATAATTTCTTTACGGCCTGAAGTGAAGCCACCCGAAGCGCCACCCAACGCCTTACCAAATGTGCTGGTGATAATATCAACTCTATCCATCACACCACAGTACTCATGCACACCACGGCCTGTTTTGCCCATGAAGCCAGTCGCATGGCAATCATCATGATGCACCATGGCATCAAACTCGTCAGCCAAGTCACAAATTTTATCTAATTGTGCAATGGTGCCATCCATTGAGAAAACGCCATCTGTGGTAATAAGGATGCGGCGCGCATTGCTGGCTTTCGCTTCTTCCAGTTTGGCGCGTAAATCCGCCATGTCGTTATTTTTATAGCGATAGCGCTGCGCCTTGCACAGGCGAACCCCATCAATAATCGAAGCATGATTTAGTTCATCAGAAATCACGGCATCTTCTGCACTGAGGATGGATTCAAATAGCCCACCATTGGCATCAAAACAAGCGGCATACAGAATCGTATCTTCCATGCCTAAAAAGTCGCTTACTTTTTGCTCTAAGGTTTTATGCAGGGTTTGTGTACCGCATATAAAGCGAACAGAAGCCAAACCAAAACCCCATCGGTCTAAACTTTCTTTTGCTGCTTGAATCACATCTGGATCATTTGCTAAACCCAGATAATTGTTCGCACACATATTCAATACCTCACTACCATCTGCAAGCGTGATATTGTTCTTTTGATCAGAACTGATGTAACGTTCTGTTTTCCATAGGCCTGCAGCTTTAATCTCGGCTAAATCTTGTGCAATACTTTCTTTTGCTGTTTTAAAACTCATGTTGAACCTTTGTTGTTAATCTTCCCAGTTTAAAATGACTTTGCCCGACTCACCAGAGCGCATCACATCAAAACCTTGTTGGAAATCGGTATAATGAAAACGATGCGTTACAATCTTCTCTAACGGAAGTCCGCTTTGCACCATCATTGATCCTTTGTACCAAGTTTCAAAAATTTCGCGACCGTAAATCCCTTTAATAGTTAGGCCTTTAAACACCACCATATCCCAATCAATACCAGAACCAGTTGGCATAATGGCTAACATGGCAATGTGCCCGCCATTAATCATTTTGCTCAACATATCGCCAAACGCTTTTGGTGAGCCAGACATTTCTAAGCCTACATCAAAACCTTCAAAAATCCCCAAAGCATCCATCATCTCTTTTGTGATACTTTCTTTGGCAACGTTGACAGTGACGACGCGAGGCAAAATA
>CAXIBZ010000085.1:0-7287 GCA_964022105.1 uncultured Methylophilaceae bacterium | reverse complement strand
GTGTACTAGGCTTCTTAGGATTGTTATTCTTGGAAGAGCCTAAAGGTGAAATTGCAGAGATTGACGAGTATGGTCATGTACAGATGATTCAAGTAGGGTAGTAATCGGTTGTGATAACAGGGCTATCTAAGCTTTCTTAGATAGCCTTTATTAATTAATATGCTGTTCTCCTAGCAGTGTCTCTCGTTAATTGGAGTCAAGATTGAGTTCTGAGTTAGCTGTTGTTTATGGTGGGTTTAGTACTAAAGGTGTCAAAAAGGAAAATCAAGATTCTTTTGCTGCCTATCAGCCTACTTTAGGCATTACTCGCTATAAAGGTATAGCAGCGTGTATTGCTGACGGCGTTAGCTGTAGTGAAAATGCGCAGCATGCCAGTACAACAAGCGTAACAACATTTTTAAAAGATTATTATAGTACGCCCGATAGTTGGGATGTTAAAACGGCGGGACAACGTGTACTGGGACCGCTGAATGCTTGGTTATATCATCATGGGCAACAAGCTTCGGCGAGGCACAATGGCTTAGTAACAACATTTAGTGGAATCGTTTTAAAGTCTAATACAGCGCATATTTTTCATATCGGCGATAGCCAAATTCTACGGTTACGTGGCGATACACTAGAGCCCTTAACTAGGCCTCATACACATCAACATGGCAATGGACAAGCCTTACTCAGTCGCGCGTTAGGCATGGATAGCAATCTTGATGTCGATTACAGTACTACGGATATCAAGGTTGGCGATTTGCTGGTTGCTACAACAGATGGGGTTCATGGCTTTATCAGCCATCAAGAGTTACGTCAATTATTGAATCCACTCAAAACAATCAAGAAAATTAATCAGTCTGCCGTTGAGCTCGTGGCAAAGACAATTGTGGAGCTGGCATTAGCGAATCATAGTGATGATAATTTAACTTGTTTCATTTTGCGTGTTGAGAACATACCAGAGAAAAATATTGAAGAAGCGCATCAAGAGCTGACAACAAGAGTTATTCCACCTGTATTAAGTGTGGGAGATAAGATTGATGCCTATCAAGTAGAAAGCGTCATTTATAATGGAACACGCAGCCATTTATACCGAGTGATTGATAGGCGGAATAAAAAGCACTATGTATTAAAAGCACCATCATTAAGCTTTAGAGATGACTTAGTTTATTTAGAAGGCTTCGTCAGAGAGCAATGGGTTGGTAGTCGTATTAATCATGAAAATGTCATGCGAATTGAACCAGCGGAGCCAAATGGTCAGTTTTTGTATCATACATGTGAAGAAATTCAAGGTAGTACATTGCGGCAATGGATACATGACCATCCACAAGCCAGCTTGCATGATGTGCGCGCAATCGTTAAGCAGCTGATTACCGCACTGCGCACACTGCAACGCGCGGGCATTATCCACCGTGATCTAAAACCCGAAAATATCATGATAACAACTGATGGTCATGTAAAGTTAATTGATTTTGGTACGGTGTCTGTTCGAGGATTGGCAGAAATTAACTCGCCCGTGCGTGAAGATGCACCAGTGGGATCTGTGAATTATATTGCTCCAGAAACGGTTGTAGATGGCATAGCCATTATACAAAGTGATTTATTTTCACTAGCTGTCATTATTTATGAGATGTTTGCTCAAAAATTGCCTTTTCAAATGGAAAAAGTGCAGCGCAGGGGTGCAAAGTCGGTTAGCGAGTGGAAGTACCAGTCATTACGTATTCATAGGCCTGATTTGCCACTTTGGTTGGATCTAGTACTACAAAAGGCAAGTCATCCCAGTTATAGACAACGTTATGATGCTTATTCTGAATTCTGGAACGATTTGCTCAAGCCAAATGCTGAGCTGATGCAAAGCTATCAACGCCGACCGTTAGTTGAGCAGCATAATGACCGCATTTGGCAAGTGATCAGTTTTGTCTTATTGATGATTGTGATTATCCAGTGGTACTTTTTGGTTCACCGCTAACGATTACTGGTAGGTAAAGTAATTATCCCAAACGGTATCTAGCACTTGCGTTGCTTTATGGAGCGGAATGGCTTCATAATGTTCGTCAGGTATAAATTTGACTAAGCCAAGTTTTAATAATTTTTGTAATGCGTCATCGATTTCAAAATCAAGAACTTTGTGTTGTTTTCGCTCAAACCAGTTTTCAATTTCTTGATCGAGCTCTAGAGCGCTAAGTGATTTCCCTGCTACGCTTAGAAAGTAATAAGCGAGTATTGCCTCTTTACACTCTTCTTCTTCCGCGGTATCGATAAGTCGATGGAACACGCCCATATTATTATCCAGATTTTTAAAGTACAGATTGTCTGCAAGAGTTTTCATAAATCGGATTTTACGATTTTTGAAATTGCTAAATTGTTTCCATAGAAAGCCGCCCAGCGTGCCAAAGCCAATGGCTAAAGCGAGCAGATTTGTCTGATTCAATTGAACAGGCTCGTCGCGCATACCTAACCAAAATGCGATCAGTGAGCCGCTTAGCAATAGGGTAGTCCCCAGTTTTGTTACTAACATGACAATACCACCAATCGTAGCAGGGACACCTATCATCATCTTATCAATTAATTTCATCCCAACTTCAGTATTGGGGAACAGCATTTCAAGATCATTACGAGGGATATTTTGAAAAAGTTTAACGATGATAGAGCCAGGTTCAAAGTACAATTGTTTGCGCTGCTTTTGGTTGAAGTAGGCATGTGGTTTGAATTTAACAATCACAACAACACGATCATAATTAATGAAGGTAATGTCTTTTTTACGCAGGCCAAAAAAGCTAACTAAGGTTTCTTGTCTGATGGATTCACCGCGTCGAAAAAATAAGACTTGTTCAAAGTCATTAAAATCAACATTCAGCTTAATGTTAAATAACGACTCTTCAGACATTGCTTGTTTGACATCTGCTTCCGTGATCTTTTCAAAATTTGCTTTATCCAACAGCGTATTTAGTGCTTCAAAAAGTCTTTGCTCTTTCGCTAGTAGTGCATCTTTGTTTGTATTATAAATCTGATGTGTATCTGCATCTGGATTGACTGGCGCATAGCAGTCTTTCAATGTTTCTAAAGATTGATGAAACTCAAAGTGATAGATATGTAATAGCAAGTCACATACTTGTTTAAATAGATTGGTTTCCTCTTGGGTTAACGAGCCTTCATTCACTAGTAGCTGGATAATATCGCTTCTGCTATAGGGTATAAACCGTGCTTTTTTTATCTCTAATGGAGGATTTATCATATTATTAAACGCCAACACCAATTATTTCTCTGAGCGTATAGCCAACTAAATAGGCCATACCAGCTGCAGCGCCTCCCGTTAATAGGGTACTCAATCCAGCACGAAATGGTGGTTGATTAAGAACAATACTCTTCAAACTGCCAATCAAAAAAAACATGAATCCGGCAATGCAAGTGCTTAGGATAAATTGATATTTTTGTTGTAAGGTTGGCACTAAAAAGGGAGTTAATGGCATGATGCCAACGATAATGAACGCAGTGAATGTCGATGCTGCAGATTTAACAGGATTTTGATCAATTTTTTGTAATCCGTACTCCTCTGTCAGCATGGTATCAATCCACAGTTGTTTGTCTTTAGTAATGGTATCTATAATCTGTTCAAGTACCTCACCTTCAAATCCTTTTTGCATATAGATTTGTCGAATTTCTTCACGCTCGCCGTAGGGTACATGTTCAATATGCTCTGATTCAATACGGCGGATATTATTATTGAAGTCGACTTGTGCCTTAATCGATTCGTAGTTACTGATTGCCATACTAAATGCATCTGCAATAAGATTTGCAAGGCCTAAAATGAGCGCGACACTAGATGGGAAGTGCGCACCAATCGCCCCAGTAACGACAGCAAATGTGGTTACGCATCCATCTATACCACCTAGAACAGCATCGGACAGGATGCTTTGTTTTGGCTTGGTTTTTAGTCGCTCGTTAATAGCATCAGGACTATGATTATCCATCAACTCTTGTAAATTTTTATGTTTCATCAATTTGGCATCAACTCTTCGTCAATAATGCTAGTTGCTATAAATTTGAAATTGCTTGTTCTAATAAACCGCAGAGCTTAATTTGGTTAGTAGGGTGGGTAACACTATCTGTACTCCAGATGTTGCTAGCACCAGCATTTTTCATACATAGGTGAATATCTTCTCCAAATAAGGCGTGCGTCACTAGAATATTAACCTCTGCTGCATTTTGTAGTAAACATAACTTGATTGTCTCAATGAGTGTTTGCCCACTACTAGCAACGTCATCCACGAGAATCACTTGGCGCAGTTTTAAATTCAAATTTGGTAATGTTATGTTGACTTGTTTATCGCCTGCACGTAATTTTTGACAGACACCATATTCCCATTTATTTGGGTTCGCAACTGCTTTGACCCATTGTTCAGCCTCACTGTCTGGTGCTAGCAATATAGGCGCTTTGAAACGCTGCGATAGAAATGTTGCCATAAGTGATGTTGCACTGAGACTGATTGCATTTTTTGCTGGTACTGCCTGTGACAGATATTGAATCCGATGTAAGTGAGGATCTACAGTGATAATATTCTCGAATAGGTTTGCAAGGAATTTACCGATGATGGTTTGACTAATTGCTTCGCCGGCATGAAAAGCAATGTCTTGGCGCATGTAACAGAGATATGGGGCAACGAGAGTTAGCGTTTTTACTTCCAGTTTTCTTGCCGTCTCGGCCGCCAATAATAGCGCAATTAACTTTTCATTAGGGGCATTAAGACTGCAATAGATAATGACATGAGCTGGCAGATTATGGGGTATTGTTAATTTAATCTCACCATCAGGAAAACGATGAATATCGATGGTCTGGCATAAAATATTCAACGCGCTTGCTAGTTGCTGAGATTGTTCCAGTTGATCAGCAAAGCAGAGTATCGTTTTAGGTGAGATCATTGTTGCTTTCATTAGAATTCTACATATGCTTTTGGAATTTCCTCAGCTTTTCCAATCGAGTAACCATTGTTCCGCAGTGCTAGCTCCTTCGAAAATTCAAAGTCTGCTGGAAACTCAGCATAGATGCGATAGAGAGAATCGTCTTTTTTAACCTTATCACCAAGTTTTTTAAATAAATCGACTCCAGCACCTTTATCCATTGGTGCACCTGCAAAGCGCGCTATATGAGCCATTTGTAAATTATCAATATTGACGACAACACCCTCTGCAGGAGCTAGCACATCATAGGTCAGTTTACCTAGCTTAAACGCTTTGCTTTGCTCTCCTTGAGCAGTGATAATAGTGTTCATCATTGTTAAAGCACGCCCAGAGTCTAAAATGTCTCTTGCAATCGAGAATCCTTGGCCGCCCCGGACATCAGGATCGAACTCTAATATTCGGCCTGCGAGGCGCAGCGCCTTTTGTCTTAAATCATATGGCGCGTTAGGCGCATTTTGTAATACTTGCATGACATCACGACATTCTAATACAGGGCCTATACCAGAGCCTATCGGCTGGCGGCCATCTGTGATGATGACTTCCATATGAATATTCAGTTGGTCTGCTACGAACTCGAATAGTTTACGCAATCGTTGTGCTTGGCGCATGTGTCGAACTTTAGCTGTTGGTCCTACAGGAATATCAATGAGCAAATGCGTTGCACCTGCTGCTAGCTTTTTCGAGAGAATAGATGCAACCATTTGTCCAATCGAATCAATACCCAAAGGCCGCTCAACAGCAATCAAAATATCATCAGCTGGCGATAGGTTAGCTGTACCACCCCCCGGAATGGAGGCGGGATGTGTGGGAACGATGTCAGGCAGTTTTGAGATAGCCAACTCAACATTGGCAAGCACTTCCATCGTGTCAGCTGTTCCAGCAGGTGAAGTAATCGCACGGCTTGACGTTTTTGGCATCAACATCCCATGTGCTGCAACAATCGGTGTAACTAGCATAGAAGTACGATTGCCGGGTATGCCGCCGATACAATGTTTATCTGCTACTAATGCCTCACGCCAATCAAGCTTTTTCCCTGCATCCAGCATGGCGCGTGTTAAATAATAAACTTCGTCTCTATCCATGTCTGTTTGTCCAGCAGCAACCAAAAACGCAGCAATTTCTGTTTTTGAATAGCGCATAGCAGTAATGTCACTGATAATATGAGTGAAATCATCTTGATTAAGGCGCTCACCCTCTATCTTACGTCTGACGGCATTCATCGATTGTGGTGCCTCTGCGTGCTCGATGCTAACTAAACGGCCTTCCTCTACACCCAGTTTAGCAAAGGCTTCTTCGGATAATCCTAATTCGGACGGTTTCACTATGCTATGATCGTCCACAACATTAAGTACAGCCAGAATACGTTGACCATTCGCGCGAATCTCAACTTTTGATAATGCTTGGAATCCTTCTGCACGGTAAAGTGCACATTCTCGATGCAAATAAGCGACATTTTCTCGATAGGTGTCAATGCCTAGCCTATGTACTTGTAATGTGTTGCAAGTCACGCCTGATTTTTTTGTATTGGCTATTGGTTTCATATCAATATCGATTCATTTAAAAATATGTTGTGCATTACCATGGCAGTATAAAGCGTCTTACAAAGCTGCCCAAACCAATTTTATTACCACGTTGACTATCAACATCTACGATAACTTGTCCGCCACCTGCAGGACTTACATAGGCTGTACTTAAATAAATATTAACAATATCAAGCTCGCTATCAATATAAAAACGTGTATCTTTTTGCATGGCGATTAGTCGCTCCGGAGGTAAGCTGGCGGTTTTACTACCCGCTTCTATCACTTCCGCTCTACCTTTAGCCATTAATATCAATTTGCCAGGGCCTGTTGCCTGAGAGTAAATCATTTTTCCTAGCAGTAATGAAGATGCACGCATGCTGATTAATGTTGAAAGCTGTATGTCCTCAGTCATTCCCACAAAATGGTGAAAATCGAATACAACGGTTTCGTTTTTACCAAGCGACCACTCAAAGAACTCCATACCTTGTGTTGCCGTACAGCTAATGTCACCATCACCTTGTTTGACAAAGACTTTATTCATCGCGTATGAGCTATGGATAAAGCGTGCGATTGGCGCGCGAAATGGTTGCGGAATACTGAATCTTGGCGCTTTGCCTCGGCACTGGTAGCGACGGGATATATAGTATTGTTGATTACTGGCGTCAGCAATTAAATACTGATGACCCGTTGCCCTGATCGTTGATAGTGTTTGCTGGTGTGTGCTTTCTGTATTGCCAAGTGTAACAAACGTGCCTGTGTTCTGATTAAAGCTAACGCGCGCAAACACATACAACAAGCTCTTTAAGCAGACAAATGCAAAAAC
>CAXIBZ010000084.1:0-7334 GCA_964022105.1 uncultured Methylophilaceae bacterium | reverse complement strand
AGTAGCCAAGGCTTCATCTTAAGCGCTTGTTCAATGCGCATTACATGAAAGTCAGCTAATTCCTTAACTTTATCCATTTCGGTTTCAGATAATGTTGATTTCAGCGTCCCTTCTGACAAAGAGAAATGTGTGGGATCAGCATTTGGCTGTGTTTCCATGACAAACACATCAACACTTTTGATCGCATCTAGTACATTGCTTGAAAAATCAGTTACACGATTATCATCCGTATGCATCGTGCCAAATAAATAACTTACTTGACCTGATGGCGATACCACTTTCCAGAACAAGCCTTTTTCAGTTGCATGCAAGAGCATCGTGCCACTCAATAGTAACAGCGTTGCAACACTCTTTAACCATGCCATCGATCTATTAGCCATATCGTCCCTTATCTAAGCAATTAATCAACTGACACATACCAAAAAATCAAGTTCATCCAAAACAGCATTTATCTTGTTTTACTTTTGTGCGAAGGTCTTGCGGCGTTCTTCAGATCATTAAATGCTTTGGGTAGCTCTGCTGACCTGCGTTTACTGTCAGGTTTTTGGTTGGATTTGGTCTTGGGTGTAAAACGACTGCCGTCAGATTGTTTAATTGTACCAATGACAGCTGGTTGAAAAGCCGGAACCAATTGCCGCTTACCAGGACCAATTAAATCCGAGCGTCCCATTTTTTTCAGCGCTTCTCTCAATATTGGCCAATTAGCTGGATCATGATAGCGAATAAAAGCTTTGTGTAACTTTCGTACACCACCAGCCTTAGGCACAGGCACATTCTCTGAATCAGCCGTTACTTTGCGCAACGGATTTTTTCCACTGTGGTACATGGCGGTTGCCATTGCCATCGGTGTTGGGGTGAAATTTTGCACTTGGTCTAATCTAAAGTTATAACGTTTTAACCACAACGCTAGATTAAGCATATCCTCATCCGTGGTACCTGGATGCGCTGCAATAAAATAAGGGATTAAATACTGTTTTTTACCAGCTTCTGCACTGAATTTCTCAAACATGGCTTTGAATTCATCATATGCTCCCATGCCCGGCTTCATCATTTTGCTCAATACATTTTCTTCAGAATGTTCTGGTGCAATTTTTAGATAGCCGCCAACATGATGCTGCACCAGCTCTTTCACATATTCAGGTGACTTCACCGCAAGGTCATAGCGCAAGCCTGAACCAATAAGGACTTTTTTTACGCCTTTAATATTGCGTGCTTTACGATACAGTTGAATCAGCGCACTATGGTCTGTATTTAAATTTTCGCAAACATCTGGATATACACAAGATAGTTTACGACACGCTTTTTCAATCTTTTCCGATTTACAAGCGATACGATACATATTGGCAGTCGGCCCACCCAAGTCAGATATAACCCCTGTGAAACCATCCACTTTATCGCGTATTTCTTCCACCTCTCGCAGAATAGAAGCCTCGCTTCTGTTTTGAATAATGCGGCCTTCATGCTCGGTAATACTACAAAATGTACAACCACCGAAGCACCCCCGCATGATATTGACGCTAAACCGTATCATTTCCCATGCGGGAATTTTTGCATTGTTATACATAGGATGCGGTTTGCGTGCATAAGGCAAATCGTAGACATAATCCATTTCTTTGGTCGTCAATGGAATTGGTGGTGGATTAAGCCAAACCTCGCGATCACCATGCTTTTGCACCAGCGCACGCGCGTTACCTGGATTAGACTCTAAATGCAACACGCGTGAAGCATGCGCATACATTACGGGGTCTTGTGCAACCTCTTCATAGCTTGGTAATCGTACAACTTGCTTGCTTCTGTCTGTCTTTGGTTTTTTTATCCGTGCGTTTGGCACTATGTCAATAACATTGGTACCTTGTGGCAAATCAGTTTTATTTGCAGCATCAGTTGCGCAGCTTGCATCTGCCTTGCCCATTTTCATTTCATAGGGATCTGTCGGTTTATCTACAACACCTGGGCGGTCTAATTGTGTGCTGTTTATCTCCTCCCAGCCATCTGGAATATGCTTACGCATAAAAGCAGTTCCGCGAATATCCTGGATATCAGCCACGCTCTCCCCTTTGGCTATGCGATGTGTTAACTCAACCAATGCCCGCTCTGCGTTACCATAAATCAGAATATCTGCTTTCGAGTCTACCAATACTGACCGACGCACTTTATCGGACCAATAATCATAATGGGCTATGCGTCTTAAACTTGCCTCTATACTACCTATTACCAGTGGCATATCAGGATAAGCCTCACGGCAACGCTGGCTGTAAACCAATACTGCCCGATCTGGTCTTTTGTTCGGTGCCGCATCAGGCGTGTAGGCATCATCAGATCGAATCTTTCTATCTGCTGTATAACGGTTGACCATACTATCCATATTGCCTGCAGTTATCCCAAAATATAAATTGGGTTTTCCTAATGCAGTAAATGCTTTTGTATCTTGCCAATCTGGTTGCGCAATAATGCCCACCCTAAAACCTTGTGCCTCTAGCAGCCGCCCTACAAGCGCCATACCAAAACTTGGGTGGTCAATATAAGCATCACCTGTCACCAAAATAATATCGCAACTATCCCAACCCAACACATCCATTTCCTCGCGAGATGTTGGTAATATATATGCCGTACCAAAACGCTTTGCCCAGTATGGGCGGTAGTTTTGTAAAGGTTGCGCATGCATTGTTGAATACTTTTCCATAGGGTGCTATTCTACGTGTTAATCTGTTGATTTAAAAATCATTTTTTGCAATTGACCATATATTTACATACTATATTTTACTGACGACTATTTTTATTAAATGACAACCATTAGATATAAAGTCACGGGCTTGACGTGCGAGGGGTGCGTAAAACGTGTCAAATCGCTGTTAGAAAACCATGCTGAATCGGTTGAAGTAACACTCACGCCTCCTGAAGCTGTACTGTATGAACCAAAAACAACGATTGGATCACTTAATAATGCTTTGAGCCAGCTGGGCAACTACCAACTCCACACGTATGAAGCAGGGACAAAAAACCATAGTGAGCCAGAAGCCAAAAGCTGGTTAATGACCTATAAGCCATTGTTATTAGTCACTGCTTATATCATTACAATTACCCTGACAATTGAAATCAGTTTTGGTCATTTTGTGTTAGATCGTTGGATGCAAAATTTCATGGCAGGTTTTTTTATTGTCTTCTCCTTTTTTAAATTGTTAGACCTTTCAGGCTTTGCAAATAGTTATGCCATGTATGATTTATTGGCAAAGCGTTGTAAGTCTTACGCTTATGCATATCCTTTTATAGAGCTTGGCCTCGGCCTTGCTTATATCTTGCAATTGCATATGACTGCGGTTTATTGGATCACACTCATTGTCATGGGGTTTTCGACTATCGGTGTCCTATTGGCGGTTTCAAAAAAACAAACAATTCGTTGTGCCTGCTTGGGTGCTGGATTTAATCTACCAATGAGTACCGTAACGATTATTGAAGATGTAGCGATGGTTGCAATGGCAGCCTTTATGCTAACAATGTGAACAAGATTTTTGTATTGAAGATACAGTTTATAAAAAAACTGCAAAATTTTTCGATTTTCCTGCTCTAACGCTTACATTAGGTAACTTTTTTGCTAATGTAATCAGCTTTATTGTTATCAACTTATTTAATAACGGCAAAAAAATAAAATAATAGCCATGCAAAGATTAGCTTTAATTAAACGTTTTCTACTTCCAATTCTGGTTGCAGGCATTCTTGCGGTGTTCATTTCCGCTTTTTACATGTTCACCCTCAACCTAAAAGCAACGAAAACTGAGGCAGTTAATGAAACGCAAAAGCTAGAGCGTGTTTTAGATGTTGCAAAAAAGTTAGTCATAGAACAAGTATATTCTTCCATGCTACTTCTAAAACAGAAAGGCTTGGAGCTGGGATATCCTAATCTAAATGGAGAAAATGAACTACATGGTGAATTGATTCCAAACTTGAGATTAGGCAATTTCGCTTTAACAAATAAAACTGATTTAGTTGATGCAGTCACTAATGTTGGCAATGGAACAGCGACCATTTTTGTAAAAAAAGACAATGAGTTCATTCGCATATCAACCAATGTGAGAAAGAAAGATAATACCCGTGCCATTGGTACCAGACTCGACCCCAAAGGAAATGTAATCAAACTTTTAAATGCTGGACTGCCTTTCTACGGTGTCGTTGATATTCTTGGAGAACCCTACATTACTGGTTATGAGCCTATCTTGGATAGTGCAGATAATATTATCGGTGCTTGGTATGTTGGTTACAAAGTAGATGTTAGCGCACTCGATATAGCGATAAAAAAATGGTCCTTTTTAGAAACGGGCTTTGCTGCGATTACGGATTACAATAACAAAATTCGCTTTTTATCAGACAATATCAATTTAACTTCAGCTGAAAACATCCTCAACAGTCAAGATAACAGTTGGTTTATAACGGGCAAAGATATTCCAGAATGGAATTTTAATGCTTATATTGTATTCCCCCGCGCAGATGCATACCTCAATAGCGTAGCGCCACTTTATCCCGTTTTTATCTTTAGCGGATTATCAGGCATTATGCTTATGATGCTGGCCAGACATGGCATTAAAAGACTTGTTTTGACGCCATTAGGTGGTGATCCTGAAACAGCTAGCGACCTAGTCAAAAGAATATCGCATGGTGATTTTGATGATGACAGTATCAACGCTGAAGCAGGCACACTAATTGGAAACATGCTCAAAATGCGCGCTCGAATTAGAGAGATGGTCGCGGAAATCAGAGGTAATGCCGATGAACTTACTATTTCATCTAGCGTTTTCGAGCATGCGCATGATGGTATCTTTATTACCGATGCACAATCAAATATCATTAAAACCAACCCTGCATTTACTCAAATTAGCGGTTATTCCCGTCAGGAAGCACTAAATAAAAAACCACAAGACCTTGGTTTTGCCTATCAACTGTGCACTTATTTTACTGAGCTATTTGACACCCCAAAGTATCAGGAGGGCAAAAGAGGTGAGGTATGGTGCCTGCATAAAAGCGGCCGAGTCTATTCAGCTTGGCTAGATATGTTTCCAGTCAGAAACCATGAATCTACACTACTTTATTATGTAGGCTTATTTTCTGACAATACAACTGCAAAAGAACAACAAAGAACACTAGAACGTTTAGCCTATCATGATTCACTCACACAACTGCCAAATCGTGTTCTATTTGCAAATCAATTACAAAAGGCACTTGCTAATACAGATGAACTAAAAGAAGCAGTTGCAATTTGCTATGTAGATTTGGACAACTTCAAACCCATTAACGATCAATATGGTCATGAAATTGGTGATCAACTATTAGTCATGCTCGCAGATCGTTTCCGTACAAACTGTCGCCAAGACGATACCATTGCAAGGCTTGGTGGTGATGAATTTGCTTTACTACTTTCAGGACATAAGGATGCAAAAGCCTATGCAAAAATGATGGATAAGATACTTTATGCCATTGAACAACCCTTTAAGATTGATGACCACTTATTTTATATTTCGGCCAGCATCGGCTTTACTATATATCCTAGCGACAACAACCCTCCAGAGATACTTTTACGTCATGCTGACCATGCGATGCACCATGCAAAAACGCATGGTGGTAAACAATACCACTTATTCGATTTGAAACTTGCACAACTTTCACAAAGCGAGCAGCAAATCAAGCAAGACATTGTTCAGGCACTGAAAGAAAATCAATTTATCATTCATTACCAGCCTCAAATTGACCTAGACAGCGGACGCATCATTGGGATGGAAGCATTAATCAGATGGCAACATCCAACACGTGGATTTTTAAACCCCAATGACTTTTTACCCATCATTGAAAATACTCATCTCATCAAAGATGTTGGTGAATGGGTTGTCAATCAAGTGCTAGATCAAATTGAACAATGGCAAGAAGAACAACTACATCTTAACGTGGGCGTTAATATTGCGGCATATCATATTACGGATAAGAACTTTGCAAAGTTTATCAACAAAGCACTCAAAAAGCATCCAAACGTATCAGGTAATAAACTTAATATCGAAATAACAGAAAGCGCCGCTATTTCCGATATTGAAAAAGTCACAGCAGTGATCAAAAAGTGTAAAGCGTTAGGGATTAGCTTTTCATTGGATGACTTTGGCGTAGGTTATTCTTCTCTTATCTATTTGCGTCGATTACCAGTTGACTACATTAAAATAGACCGCTCATTTACAAGTGGCATGCTCAATGATTCAGAAGACATGGCTGTCGTTAGCAGTGTTATTCCATTGAGCAGAGTATTTAACCGTAAGGTGGTAGCAGAAGGTGCAGAAACTGATGAGCAATTAACCATGCTAAACCAGCTTGGCTGTCACTACGCGCAAGGATATGCAATAGCCAAACCGATGCTTGGTAAAGATGTTGCAAAATGGATTCTATCTAACCCTCCATTAAAGTTTAATTAACGTGCAAATTAATTAAATGACAGCAGAGTATTACCAACTTCCAAACGGCTATGTCCTCTCCTTAGAGGACAATACCCCATTCCCATCACTTGATCATGCATTAAAAGAGCCCAATGGATTAATCGCCATTGGTGGTGAATTAAATAGCGCAAGGCTCATAGAAGCATACACAAAAGGCATTTTTCCTTGGTTTAGCGAAGGAGAACCGATTATGTGGTGGAGCCCCGATCCGCGCATGGTACTTTTCCCAAATGAATTGAAGATTTCAAGCTCGCTAAGAAAAGCAATCAACAAGAAAAGGTATGAAACGCAACTCAACACTGACTTTAGAAAAGTCATCACAGCTTGCAGCCAAATCAAACGCCCTAATCAAGAGGGTACTTGGATTAGCCAGCATATGATTGAGGCTTACTGCCATTTAAACAAACAAGGTATTGCCATTTCAAGTGAAAGCTGGCTAGACGGAACGTTAGTAGGTGGCTGCTACGGCGTTTTATTGAATAAAATGTTTTTTGGAGAAAGTATGTTCCACACGCAGACAGATGCTTCTAAAGTAGCCTTTGTGCATCTTGTTGAATGGCTTAAAGCACAGGGCGTTAGCATGATTGATTGTCAAATAAAAACACCATGATTGACCAGTTTAAGAGGTTTCGAAATATCACGAAAAGCAATTAATCAAAAGCTCGCAAAATTGGTAAACTCTACATCATGAGCTCACCCAAAGAACTGCCATTACAAAAGCTTCAATTTTATGTCACTACCCCATATCCTTGCGGGTATATTGAACGTAATTTGGCACAAAGTTTAATTGCCTCGCCGCATCATATCGTTGACGCCCATGTTTACAGTGAGCTTATCATGCAAGGATTTCGTCGCAGTGGCAAGTTTGCT
>CAXIBZ010000083.1:0-7432 GCA_964022105.1 uncultured Methylophilaceae bacterium | reverse complement strand
CAATCGTACCTACATTCACATGCGGCTTGGTCCGCTCAAACTTGCCTTTTGCCATTTTCCAGTCCTTTACTTAAAATTAGTTTTAACTAAAATTTTATTAACTTAATTTTTGTCAATCTTCAAAGTTTTATTTAACTTAATAAAACTTTACTTTTTCAACCCCAATCAACCCGCCAACCCAACTGCGATTCATGGTGCCCATGGCGGGAATCGGACCCGCGACCTCTCCCTTACCAAGGGAGTGCTCTACCACTGAGCCACATGGGCAAAACATTCCCTTTTTTAATACTGGAGCGGGCGACGAGGTTCGAACTCGCGACATTTAGTTTGGAAAACTAATGCTCTACCAACTGAGCTACACCCGCACACCTCTCTAAATACTCCAAACACAGCGTAAACTGTGGTGGAGGGAGTAGGATTCGAACCTACGTACTCAGAGAGAACGGATTTACAGTCCGTCGCCTTTAACCACTCGGCCACCCCTCCTAACCGAACCCGCGATTATGCTTAACTTTTAACATTCTGTCAAACTTAATCAAGCATAAAAAAGCCACTTCAAGTGGCAAATTTTACAATGATTCTTTTAAGATATATGGTGCCGGATGTCGGAATCGAACTGACGACCTTCGCATTACAAGTGCGCTGCTCTACCAACTGAGCTAATCCGGCGTTTTTATTTGAGGCGTGACTATAGCATTTTTTATAATTTATGCGCTAGTACTTTTTGACAATTTTTTTATTTAACGATTTTGAGCGTTGGTTTTTTCTTTTCTTTAGAATTTGCTGAATTGTTACCACCATCATCTTCATTTTTTGTATCAGTTGTGAAAAGTGTTTTTTGCGCGCCAACTTCAAAAAACATACCTTGTCCATTCTCTCGCGCAAAAATCCCTCTCACCGCATCCATTGGCACATATAAATTCTGTGCAACGCCACTAAATCTTGCCGAAAAAGTGATGGCATCATTTTCGATGCGCAGATCTTTTGTTGCTGAATAGTTAAGATTTAGAACAATCTCGCCATTCTTCACAAAAGCTTGCGGCACCATTGTTTTTTGATTTACCACAACAAGCAAATGCGGTGTAAATGCATTATCAGTACACCATTCATGTATCGCTCTAACCATATATGGTTTTGTTGAAGCAATCTCCCCTGCCATAACTATTTTCGCATCACCTTCTCTGAAGGTGTCATCGCCTCAGCATACAAAGGACGTGCAAACAAACGTTCTGCATACTTCAATAATGGAGCAGCTTGGTTTGGCATCTCGATTCCATAATGACCTAAACGCCATAGCAGAGGCGTTACCGCCACATCCAGCATTGAATACTCATCGCCAAGTAAATATTTTTGCTTACTGAAAATAGGCACTAGTTGTGTCAAATTATCTCTTACAGTTTTGCGTGCTTTTTCAACAGCCTGTTCATCTGTAGACTCTAAACCTGCGATATGACTAAACAAGTCTTGCTCAAAGCTATAAAGAAACAGGCGCGCTCTTGCTCGCATCACTGGATCAGCAGGCATTAGTTGTGGGTGCGGGAAACGCTCATCAATGTACTCGTTAATGATATTAGCCTCTGAAAGAACCAAATCGCGCTCTACTAGCACTGGCACACTGCCGTATGGATTCAAAACAGCAAGGTCTTCTGTTTTGTTTGCCAAATCAACATCAATGACTTCAAAATCCATCCCTTTTTCATAAAGCACAATACGACAACGGTGACTAAATGGGTCAACCGAACCCGAATACAATTTCATCATAGTTATTTAAACCCTCAAGTTCGCTTTTTCTAATTAACTGCAAGCGTTAGTTATCAATTTTATTTAATATCTTTCCAATAGGCTGCTTTAAGTTTTTTAGCCAAAACTAGCAAAACACCTAAAAACAAAATGACCCATATCCCCAGCATTTTTCTCTGCTCTTTTGCTGGCTCAGCCATAAAGGCCATATAATTTGTTAAGTCAGCCACAAACGCATCATACTCTTCTGGGCTTAGCCTACCTGGCGTAACTAGCTCGAGCTCATGCGTTTTGTGATTAAGCTTTTGCTCACCTTGCAGTTGATACAAAACATGTGGCATCGCTACTTTATCAAACACAATGTTATTCCATCCACTCGGCGTAGTTTCATCCTTATAGAACCCTCGCATGTAAGCATATAACCAATCTGCTCCGCGCGCCCTCACTTCTACCGATAAATCTGGAGGCGCCACCCCAAACCATTTTTTTGCATCGCTAGGATCCATTGCTGCCTGCATCGTGTCGCCAATTTTATCTGCTGCAAGCAGGAGATTATCTTTAATCTCTTTTTCTGTAAGCCCGATATCAATCAATCGGTTATAACGCATATAGCTTGCACTATGGCAGTTTAAACAATTGTTAACAAATGTTCGCGCACCTCTTTGCAAAGAAGCCTGATCGCTAGAGTCTATTGGTGCAGAAAGGGTAACTTCTGCGCTATTAGCAAAAACCAGGGCAGGCAAAAGCGTAATAAGAAATACTATCTTT
This sequence comes from uncultured Methylophilaceae bacterium, assembly GCA_964022105.1. Taxonomy (GTDB): domain Bacteria; phylum Pseudomonadota; class Gammaproteobacteria; order Burkholderiales; family Methylophilaceae. The sequence goes on along the minus strand of CAXIBZ010000083.1, from coordinate 4,924 downwards.
TTCATATTAGTAAGTTACCCTTTCTGGCACAGGTTTAGTCTTATCTCGCGATGTAAACCAAGGCATCATCAAGAAAAACAAGAAGTAAATCAGTGTAAATATACGTGCCACCACTGTAGCCCGATCGGCGCCATCCATCACGTAAGCCCACGCCATTGCAGGCCAATGCATCATCCCCTGTACAAGCCCTGCCTGCTCCATATTCAGAAACTGGCCCCAAACGTTTGATGGTTTCGTTCCCAAATAACCCAAAACGAGAAAGCTGATTACAAAGGCCGCCAACCATCGCTTGTACAAAGGACCACGATACCTAATCGATTTAACTGGACTTCTATCTATCCAAGGCAACAATGCAAACACCACAACGGATAGACCCATAGCAGCCACACCTGGAAATTGTGAATTCATAACTGGCGGCACTGCCCTTAGAATCGAGTAATAAGGCGTAAAGTACCATACTGGTGCAATATGCTCTGGTGTTTTAAGCGGATCTGCTGGAATAAAATTATTATGCTCCAAGAAGTACCCACCCATTTCTGGCATAAAGAATACGATTGCTGCAAAAACAATCAAAAATACGATGACCCCGACAATGTCCTTAACTGTGTAATAAGGGTGAAATGGAATCCCATCTAACGGAATGCCTGTTTTTTTATCTTTTTTTGCTTTAATCTCAACGCCATCAGGATTATTTGATCCCACTTCGTGCAACGCAACCAAATGCACCATCACCAAACCTAATATAACCAATGGAAGCGCTATTACATGAAATGCAAAAAATCTGTTTAATGTCGCATCTGCAGTTAAATAATCACCTCGTAACCACTCCATTAAATCTGGCCCAATAAGCGGGATGGTACCAAACAAACTAGTAATCACTTGCGCACCCCAATAGGACATTTGACCCCAAGGTAATAAATACCCAAAAAACGCCTCTCCCATTAATGCCAAAAATATGCCAACGCCAAATAACCAAATCAGCTCTCGCGGCGCCCTGTAAGAGCCATAAATAATGCCACGAAACATATGTAAATACACGACGACAAAAAACATTGACGCGCCTGTGGAATGCATATAACGAATAATATTACCGCCAAAAACATCACGCATAATATATTCAACGGAGGCAAAAGCTTCTGCTGCTGATGGTTTGTAATGCATGGTCAAAAAGATGCCTGTCGCAATCTGCATGACCAAAACCAACATAGCCAGAGAACCAAAGAAGTACCAGAAATTAAAATTTTTGGGCGCATAATACTCAGTGAGATGCGCTTTCATCGTGCTCGTTAGTGGGAAACGTCGATCAACCCAGTTATATAGATTAGCAACAATATTACCTTGTTTGTTCTCCGCCATGACTATGCCTCCATCTCAGTTGCCACGCCAATAACCAACGTGTCGTCATCAGCATAGGAGTGTGGTGGCACAACCAGATTAGTGGGTGCTGGCGAGCCTTTAAAGACGCGACCCGCTAAATCAAACTTTGAACCGTGACACGGGCAATAAAATCCTCCCGGCCAACTATCACCCATATCACCCCCAGTTTTTAATTTTGCTGTAGGGGAACAACCTAAATGTGTGCAAATTCCAACCACCACGCCGATATTGGGCTTTATTGAGCGATCTTGATTTTGACAGTACTCAGGCTGCTGAGAGGTGACTTCACATTTTGGATCGGTCAGTTGATCATTATGCTTTGGTAATTCCGCTGTCATCTCATCGGTACGATGAATAATCCAAACCGGCTGACCTCGCCATTCAGCAGTTTTAATTTCACCTGGTGCAATATCACTGATATCAACCTCTACTGGCGCGCCTGCTGCCTTTGCTCGCTCGCTAGGTAACATGCTCCCAACAAACGGTACCGCGGCTGCACCAACACCTACTGCGCCGACTGCTGCTGTTGCAACTGCTAAAAACTGCCTTTTCTCTAAATCTACTGCTGAGGGTGGCTGAAATGAAAGCGCTGCACTTTCTGCTGATTTACTTTTTCCTGACTCTGACATCGACCACTTTCCTTTACTCACCTTTTTGGGGTGTTCTTTAGCTTCCAATGATGCGCAGATTATACCTTACGCATAACAGATTAGCCAAGAAATATTTTATAAGTAATTGAATATAAATACTAAATTGGATTATCAATATCAATAAATTGATGCTGAAGATCAAACTTTTCTGCCAAATGCTCGCCCAAGGCCTTAATTCCATATCGTTCTGTTGCATGATGCCCAGCTGAAATGTAGGCGGTATTTGATTCTCTCGCCAAGTGTACCGTTTGTTCTGAGATTTCACCACTAATAAAAACATCAACTCCATTAGCTATTGCTTGCTCCATGTAACTTTGCGCTGCACCAGTACACCAAGCAACAGTGCTAATTGGTTTGCTTGGTTCGCCGATATATTGAACTTGCCTGTTAAGCTTTGCGCTCAGTTCATCTGCAAAGACACTTAAACTCCTATTTTGTTCAAGTTGAACCCATGGCATCATGTTTTTATCATCCAAATAGGCAACTGAACCAAAGCCGAGCAATTTCCCTAGCATGACATTATTGCCAAGCTCAGCATGGGCATCTAAAGGCAAATGGTACGCGAAGAGATTTATATCGTGCGCTAACAAAAATTGCAACCTGCGCTTTTTAATCCCAGTTACAACAGGCGACTCACCTCGCCAAAAATATCCATGATGCACCAACACCGCATCTGCGTCCTCTGCTTGCGCAGCTTGTAACAATGCCATGCTAGCAGTTACGCCAGTTACTATTTTTTTTATTTCAGATTTTCCTTCTACTTGCAATCCATTGGGACAATAATCATTGAAACGCTCTGGTATCAATAACTGTGCGATATAATGATTTAACTCTTTTAACTGCATTTAGCATCCCTAGCTTGTTAATAATTGATTCAATTTCGCCTATACTAAGCAATTATTATGACAGACATAAAATCAATGCGGAAAATTTGGCTTATTTTTGCACAAACGGTTACCGTTTGCTTAGGTATCTTATTCGTACTTCAAACCTTTAAACCTGCATTATTTAATTCGGATGAAAAGCCTATTGTCATCAAACAAGCATCTAATGATGGCACAGGCAATAAACTAAGTAGCTACCGTGACGCTGCCAAAAAAGCGATGCCTGCAGTGGTGAATATTTTCACTTCAAGCAAAACAACAAGCAACCCACACCAACAATTTATGGACGACCCCTTATTCAGACATTTTTTTGGGGATCAGGATGAAGTTGAGGAAGACCCATCAGATAATAGCTTGGGTAGCGGCGTGATTGTGAGCGATCAAGGCCTTATATTAACAAACAACCACGTTGTCTCCTCAGCTGATGCTATAGAAGTTGCATTAGCAGATGGTAGAAAGCTACCTGCTGAAGTTGTGGGTACCGATCCTGAATCAGACCTTGCACTACTGAAAATTGAGGCGACCAATTTACCATCCATCACATTTGCCAAAACAGATGAGCTGGACGTAGGGGATATTGTCTTAGCAATCGGCAATCCTTTTGGCGTCGGACAAACCATCACTCAGGGCATCGTGAGTGCATTAGGTCGAAATCACTTAGGCATCAACACATACGAGAATTTTATTCAGACAGACGCCTCAATTAACCCTGGCAATTCTGGCGGTGCATTGATTGATATTTCTGGCAATTTAGTCGGCATCAATAGTGCTATCTACTCCCGTAATGGTGGCAGCATGGGGATAGGTTTTGCTATTCCAATCAGTATCGCCAAACAAGTAATGGAACAAATTGCTGTCGAGGGCGGCGTCACACGTGGTTGGGTTGGTGTAGAAGCACAAAACCTGAATACTGAACTGGCTGAATCATTTGGATTATCATCGATTAATGGCGCACTCATTGCTGGTGTTATAGCAAATAGTCCTGCTGAACGCGCTGGTCTAAGAGCCGGCGACGTACTGGTCGCTATCAATGATAAGCCTGTTATCAACAGTGCAACAATGCTTAATTTAATTGCTGTTCTCAGGCCGAATAAAAAAGCCAATTTGAAAATCATTCGTGAAGGTAAGCAACTAGATATTGCCATCTTAATCGGGAAAAGGCCAGTTCCTATTGTTGCCAACGATGAAGAATGAGTTACAACTCCGCGTGAATGTTTTTTTCTTTTCCTTGGATGATTTGCACCACGACTACACCCGCTTCATATAGCAACCACAAAGGCACTGCCAACATGAATTGTGAAATAATGTCTGGTGGTGTAAAAATTGCAGCCAAAATGAATGCGCCAACGATGACATAACTGCGCATTTCTTTTAGTTGTTTCGTAGTCACCCATCCAAAGTGAGCCATTAAAACGACCACAATTGGCACTTCAAATGCAAAGCCAAAGGCTAAAAATAATGTCATAACAAAATCTAAGTACTCTGCAATATCAGTCATCACTGCAACCCCTTCGGGCGCACTACTTAAAATAAATGTAAACACGACTGGGAAAACGAGAAAATAGGCAAACGCCATACCACATAAAAATAAACAACTACTCATCACAATTGCAGGTAACATCAGTTTTTTTTCGTGTGCATACAAACCTGGCGCGATAAACATCCATAACTGGTACAAAGTATGAGGGAGTGAAATGATAAACGCAGCCATCATTGCAACTTTCAATGGCACAAAAAATGGCGTCACGACTGCTGTTGCAATCATGTGAGTCCCTTCTGGCAACTTATCAATCATTGGTGCTGCTAATAGCGCATATATCTTATTTGCGAATGGAAATAGTGCTAGAAAAGCAATGAGCAAACCAACAACTGCGCGCAACAGTCGGTTGCGTAGTTCTATCAGATGACTCACAAAAGTTTCCGTTGGTGTGCCCATCACGTATCACTCGATTTTTTCTTAGCCGCCGCTTTACGTACAACCGGGTTCTTTACTGCTGCTACTTTTGCTGATTT
>CAXIBZ010000082.1:0-7439 GCA_964022105.1 uncultured Methylophilaceae bacterium | reverse complement strand
TCTTTATATTTTGGGAGACTTGTTTGAGTATTGGCCTGGCGATGACGTGATTGCGACTGCTGCTTTTGCTGATGTTATTAATGGATTGCATGCACTAGGGATGAGAGGTGTTAACTTATTTCTGATACATGGAAATCGTGATTTCCTGCTAGGTCAACAATTTTCAAAAGCGACAAAGGTAAGACTATTACCAGACCCTTACCTAGTTACGCTCTATGGCACATCTATCCTATTGAGTCATGGTGACACTCTCTGTACAGATGACACGGATTATCAGGCATTCAGAGCAGAGGTACGTAACGATAAATGGATTAGTAAATTCCTTGGTCAATCACTCAATTCTCGTATTACCTATATTGAATCGATTCGTAAAAAGAGCGAATTAGAAAAGTCGATCAAATCTATGGAAATCATGGATGTTAATCAATCCGCTGTTGAATCTTTACTGAAAAAATTTGATTATCCGCCATTGTTTATACATGGACACACCCATAGACCTAACAGACATCAATACCTGATTGATGGTCACCAATGTGAACGTTGCGTTCTGGGTGATTGGTATGAGCAAGGAAGCTTCTTGAAGTTAGACTCGAATGGCATACATGAGCACAGTCTGTGATAAAAAGGTGTTGGTATGTACCAACTTTCGCGCAAATCCCAACCACCCTTCATGTGGCGCACGTAATAGTGACACAGTCTTTAAACTGCTCAGTGAGGCCCTTCAGGACTTGCCCATCTCAACTGAAAGCAGTCCATGCATGGGGCTTTGTCATGCTGGCCCAAATGTTAGACTGGTACCGTATGGCAAATGCTTCAACGAAGTCAGTGCAAAAGAACTAAAACCACTTATCGAAGAAATAAAGGCGTTTATAACGTATTAATAACACCAAAGCTCACGTGGCCTGGTATTCTTGATTCATCAACTTCATCTATCTGTGATGGCTCTAAAAACATTTCTGCATAGCGTAGATAGATTTTTTCACGCACAAACAAATCAAAAATATCTGGATCGATGTGATGTTCAAGCTTCATTTTGCCAAGTATCATTAACGTCTCAGATAATGTTTTCGCTTTTTTGTATGGCCTATCTTTTGAGGTAAGCGCTTCAAAAATGTCAGCAATTCCCATCATTCTTGCAGGGATCGACATTTCATGACGCTTCAACCCTTTCGGATAGCCTTTACCATCCATTCGTTCATGATGTCCCCCAGCATACTCTGGTACACGCATGAGATCTTTTGGATAAGGCAGCGACTCAAGCATGCTGATTGTGACTGAGATATGGTTATTAATAATAGCACGCTCTTCTGGCGTGAGTGTGCCGCGTGGAATAGTCAGGTTATATGCCTCATCATCGCTGAGGAATTTTATCCGTTTACCAGCAGCATCAATAAAATCATAGCTCGCTATTTTCATCACCCGTTCCTGATCTTGCTTCCGCATAGATTCAGTACCTATATTAACCCGACGTATAAATTGCTTATCATCATCTAATTGCTGGTGAATTGCTTTTATTTCATTTTGCATGGACTTATAGTTAAGCGACTTACCATCTCCGCAAGACTGTAGCATTAACTGCAAATAATCATTTTCGCGCTGTGCTTTTAATAACTCGAATCGTTGATCAATAAACTCTATTCGGTCAAATATAGTCTCGAGCTTTGTAGCTTTATCCATCACATATTCAGGTGTGGTGACTTTGCCACAATCATGTAGCCAAGCCGCAATTTTGAGCTCATATATTTCTTTTTCGGTCATCGTAAAATATTTAAATGGCCCACTCTCCGTTTTCATCGCTGCCTCAGCCAGCATCATTGTTAACTCAGGAACGCGCTGACAATGGCCACCTGTATGCGGTGATTTTTCATCAATCGCATCTGCAATTAATTTAATAAACGACTCAAACAGATTCTTTAAACCGTTTATTAAATTCTGATTTGTCATGGTGACAGCAGCTTGTGATGCCAGAGACTCAACCAAGCGTTGATGTGATTGTGTGAAGGAAACAACCTCTTTTGTTTTAGGATCAATTGCATTAATGAGCTGCAGGACGCCTATGATCTCATTTTCGTGATTTTTCATCGGCACGGTCAAAAAGGACTTTGATCGATAACCCATTTTTTCATCAAACTGGCGTGTGCCAGAAAAATCGAAGCCTTCGACTAAATAAGCATCATCTATATTGATAGTCTGATCTTTAAGCACAGAATATGCAGCAACCATATTAAGATTAGGCTGCTTATCCTCTAGATATAGAGATAGCGGTGAAAATGGAATCTTTTTACCTGTCGTACCACCCAGTGCAATATTGAGACTGAGTGTGCGCATGATTTCAAACTTCAACTGCTTATCGTCTGAAACTGTATATAGTGTGCCTCCATCAGCATTTGTAAGTTCTTTTGCACCTAATAATATCGTTTCTAACATGCGTCGGTTGTTTGGCTCTGCTGATAATGCGACAGCAATTTCATTTAATCGCTCTAATTGATTAAGAAGTTCTGATTGCTTCATGTAACAACCTACTCACCTTCACTATAGTCCAACAATATTAATCGAGACAAAATTCCATCTTTATCCCCAGCACCTCAATTTCTTCATGATTACTCAAAGCATGCGCTTGTGCACCAATCGTTTTACCATTAACCATTGGATACTGATTTCCCGCAACATGCGTCAGAAAGTAGCCATCTTGCCTTTTGGTCACAACCGCCACCTGCTTTCCTGCTTCACCTAACTTAACCATCGTTTTATCTAGATACAATATTTCACCAGATCGATCCCCCGTTAGAATTTTCAGTCTAGGTTCTTGTGCTGTTAAGGGTGACTCAGGTGTTTCATCTGCAACAGGTGTTTCATCTGCAACAGGTGTTTCATCTGCAACAGGTGTTACCTCTATATCTGAAGCAACTTCTCCAGTGGAAGCATTTTGTTCTGGATTCTCTTCTTCTACCTCTTTAGTTGGTGTCACCATGACTGTATCGGCAAACCCATGGGATTCGACTTTTTTAGTCGTCGTGAGGTCCTGAACAAACTTTAATTGATACTTCCCTAGACCAATTGTATCGCCATGTTTAAGGGCCTGTTTCTTAATTACTTTTTTATTTACTACCGTACCATTGGTACTATTGAGGTCTTCTATGTAAACTTCATCTCCAGCGCTTACTATCACAGCATGTTCACCACTGATTGCTAAGTTATCTATATGAACATCGTTAGTTGCTCGACGTCCGATAGTTAGCCTGTCTTTGTCCACTACATATTCTTTAATCACATTACCATCTAGTAAGAAAATTAACTTAGCCATGACTACCTTCTTGGTTAAATTGAGCTTATCCCCATAACTTATGTATCCAACCTTGCTTTATTGCAAACGAATCCTTGACTAAAGCAATAACAACGGACACATTATCTGCCCCTCCATATTTATTTGCAAGCCTGATAAGGCTGCTGGCTGCGAGGTGGATGTTTCCATTGGCAGATGCTATGACCTCTTCAATCTCATCATCTTCCACTAAGTCTGTTAACCCGTCTGAACAAAGCAAATAACAATCACCGATTAACACTTCATACTCATTTAACTCGAGCTCTACTTCTGGCTCTGTTCCCAGCGCACGCGTAACTAAGTGCCCGTCATTTGACATCCTCGCTTGCTCTTTAGTAATGAGGCCCGCATTAATCTGTTCCTGCAATAAGGAGTGATCTTCTGTTAGTTGCTCTAAAACACCACTACGAAAGCGATAAAGCCTAGAGTCACCAATGTGTCCAACAATAATTCTATTGTCATAAAAAATACCCACGACTAATGTTGTACCCATCCCAGAACAAATCGGTTGCTGTTGTGAGGTTTGGTAGACAAGGTTGTTAGCGACAGCGACTGCTCTTTTAAGCATTGCTGCCACTGATAAATGATGCGTTTTTCTTAATTGCGATTGTTGGTGTATTAGCTCTGCAAGCTCAGCGGCAACAATCAGTGTTGTCATTTGGCTAGCTATTTCACCCGCTTTATAACCACCCATGCCATCCGCAACCATGACAAGTCCTGTTGTTAAATCACTTGCAACTGAATCCTCATTTTGGCTGCGCATCAGTCCAACATCAGACATACGGGCAACACTCACTGCTTTTGTTACATCCATATCATCCCAATCACTTACATTTCAGCCATCTGTTGCATTTGTATTATTAGGATGGGACAGCAACCCTATGACAAAAGCTATTTCCCAAACTCATACGGTCTAGCAGAAGCAGCCAATTTATCTAACACACCATTGATATATTTATGCCCATCCGAACCGCCAAAGGTTTTGGCAAGTTCCACTCCTTCGTTGATTGCTACGCGGTATGGAATCGTAACATCAAACAAAAGCTCATAAGATGACACCCTTAATATTGCATGCTCAATCGGACTTAGCTCATCAATCTCACGATCAATAAAAGTCGTGATTTGGGTATCGATTGAAGCCAAATTATCGAAAACACCATTCAGCAATTGTTTAAAATATGCTTCATCTGCTTTACTATAGTCAGGATCATCATGCATATCCAACAAAATTTGCTTGATATCGCCATCATTCATCATACGGCGGTAGATAGCTTTTAACACTAATTCTCTTGATTTACGGCGGCTTTTACTCGATTTACGTTTTTTATTAGCGCCTTCACCTACACTAACGTTACTCATAATACGCTAACCAAATTGGCCATTTCTATGGCTACTCTTGCCGCTTCAGCACCTTTTATTTCTACACGGGCTAATGCTTGCTCGTCATTTTCAGTCGTCAAGATGGCATTTGAGATTGGTATACCCGTGTTCAGCTGCACATCAGAAACACCACGCGCTGATTCATTAGCTACCACTTCGAAATGATAAGTTTCACCACGTACAATTGCACCAAGTGCAATCAGCGCATCATATTGCTCACTTAATGCCATTTCCTGAAGGATTAACGGCGTCTCAAGCGCACCAGCAACTGTAGCAAGTTGAATATCTTCATCTGCAACCCCTAACTTTAACAACTCTGCGTGACATGACTTGAGTAAGGCTTCACCAATATTGCTGTTGAATCGCGACAAGACTACACCTATTTTTTTGCCAGTGCCATCCAGATTTATTGCTATTTTATTCAAAGCATTCTCTCTATTTCGTAAAAAATAATATTTTACGCTAATTCATCCTCCCATTACGATGATAGTCACTCAATCTAACTAAATAATGACCAAGCTTTTTGCGCAGTGCTCCATATACCATATGCAATCGGGATAATAACCGTTGCCCAAGCAAATAATAGAATGAGTGAATGCTTTTCAGTCGCTGTATTAGCGGAGGTTGTTGACGCAACTTTTTCATGTCCAGCACTACGAACAGCCTCAAGCTCAGCGTCTGTCATGAAGTCTTTGTCATCCAAAGGCTTAACTAACATATTAGCGATAAACCCAATCACCATCATACCTGCCAGCACTAGCATAATAGGGCCATAAATCTTTTCGTATGGCACCCCTGCTTCCAAGCGCGTATCGTGCATATAGTTAACTATTACGGGGCCAACAATTCCAGCGGTTGACCATGCAGTAAGTAGACGCCCATGAATCGCACCAACAAACTGCGTGCCAAATATATCAGCTAAATAAGCAGGAATTGTTGCAAAACCGCCACCATACATCGAGGAGATAATGCAAAAACTAGCGACGAATAAGGACAATGATTTAAACCCTGCAACATAGGCTGCAGAACAATATAGGAAAGCACCAAGTACAAAGAAAATATAATAAGTACGCTTACGTCCTAATTTATCTGATGATGATGCCCAACCAATTCGACCAAAAATATTAAAAACTGAAATCAATCCTACAAAGCCCGCGCCGACCAAGGCTGCAGCTGCAGTCAAATCGTGGTTGACTCTAATCTCGGCAAACCCTATCTCAGGCTGGCCAATCAGAGCACCTCCAAATGTTTCTTGTAACATTGGAGACGCTGCGCCCAGTATGCCAATACATGCAGAGACATTCATGCAGAGTACCAACCACAACAACCAGAATTGTGGCGTTTTGTGCGCTCTGTTGAGATGCACATGCTTATGCGCAATCATTGCATTCTTCTGTGTTTCTGGTGGCGTCCAGTTTTCGGGTTTCCAACCTGTGGCTGGTACACGGTATCCAAATGCACCGCTAACCATGAAAATAAAGTAGATCAGTCCAAGCACTACAAACGTTTGCCATACGCCTACTCCACCAGACTCAGAAAAGTGCGCCATTAACTTTGTCGCAATGGGTGACCGAATCATCGCACCACCGCCAAAGCCCATAATCGCCATTCCAGTTGCCATGCCCCGATGATCAGGAAACCATTTAATCAGTGTAGAAACAGGAGAGATATAACCCAGTCCTAAGCCAATACCACCAATCACACCGCTACCAAGCCACAACAGCCATAGCTGATGGATGTAAATGCCATAAGCGGAAATAAGTAAGCCTCCAGCCCACAAAATAGCAGAAACAAATCCTGTTTTTCTTGGCCCTTCGCGTTCCAACCAGCCGCCGAAAACAGCTGCTGAACAGCCAAGTAATACAAAAAACAATGTAAACATCCAACCTAAATCAAATTGTGTCCAATTACAATCTGTCGCAAATAAGGCTTTTCCTGTTCCAGCAAGTTTATCTATAAACGTTGTAGCACCAGCAGCACATGCAGCAAGCGGGGTTCCAGAGGCGTCTAATAATGCATTACCTAGCGGTTTCCAAAAAACGCTAAACCCGTAAGCCATACCAATAGAAAGGTGGATTGCGAGCGCTGCGGGTGGCACTAGCCAACGATTAAAACCTGGACCTGCAATTGTATTTTCTTTATCTAAAAAACTTGCCATACTTCCTCCCAACGCTTTTCATTTTATGTTGCATATTTTGAACTAGTTACATATTGTTACAAATTTCATAAAATGGCAATTAACTATTTTTAATAAACCGATTAATTTTGTGACTATGTCATAAAATTGAAATACTATGGTCACATAATGTGCGCATACAATCGTTATTTTGGAGCAAAATGCCTGCAAATATTTTAGTTGTAGAAGACGAGCCCGCTATTCAAGAGCTGTTAGCACTTAACATTACGCAAGCAGGTCACACGCCACTACGTGCGATTAGCGCTGAACATGCGCAAGAACTTCTGCGTAACACCATCCCAGACTTAATCTTACTGGACTGGATGCTACCAAAGATGAGTGGCATTGATTTTGCGCGCAAGCTTAAATCTGATAGCTCAACTAAGCAGATACCAATTATTATGCTTACGGCTCGTGGCGATGAGTTTGATAAGGTAAGAGGCCTTGAAGTTGGTGCAGATGACTATGTAACCAAGCCATTTAGTCCACGCGAGCTTAATGCGCGCATTAAAGCTGTGTTGCGTCGCAGAGCACCGCAAATGACAGATGACCCGATTGAAA
>CAXIBZ010000081.1:0-7526 GCA_964022105.1 uncultured Methylophilaceae bacterium | reverse complement strand
ATTCAAGCAACCTTGCCGCGTATTCCTTGCTTTAAATTTGGCAACAAAGTAGGCAAACCCGATATTTTAGAAAATTTTTTGTTCAGCGGTTTTAGTGGGTTTTATCATAAAGTCATTGAAGAAGGGGAAGTGTCAGCAGGTGATAAGATTGAATTCATCCATCGCGATACAAATAGCATCAGCATTCGAGAGGCTCTTGGATTGTACAAATTAAAAGAAGGCAATGCTGAGTCACTATCACATGCGTTAACCATTCAATCATTGCCGCCTTTGCTCCGAGAGAACTATGAAAGCAGGTTAGAGAAATTGAGATTTCAATCCTAATTTGACCACTTGCAACTAAAAATGGCTAACACATCAATACTATCTCGCAATCATTGCTGTATTAACTCAGATGTAACAAAAATTAGGCTAATTTCTCACACATTGCTTTGTTGCGGACAACTAAGTATTAAAGTGTTTGTCATTAGAAAGTAAAATTAATGTTTAAATACCAACTTCTGATACGTACAACTGAATTATGCAAAATATTGGTCTTTATGTGATAGGTGATGAAATCCTATCTGGCAAACGCAGAGATGCGCATTTAAGCAAAGTGATCGAACTGCTATCAGCCCGTGGTTTACAATTAAGTTGGGCTCATTTTCTGGGTGATGTTCCTGAACAAATCACATCATTACTCAAAGCCAGTATGGAACGTGGTGACATTGTGTTTAGCTTTGGCGGCATTGGCGCTACTCCTGATGATTATACCAGGCAGTGTGCAGCAGATGCGGCTAGCGTACCAATTGAACGGCATGCTGCTGCTGTAGCAGAAATAGAAGCGCAATTTGGTGAAAGTGCTTACCCAAAGCGGGTTTTGATGGCAGAGTTTCCTAAAGGTGCTGACCTGATTCCTAACCCAATCAATCGCGTCGCAGGTTTTAGCATTAACAAGCACTATTTCCTGCCTGGGTTTCCTGAAATGGGTCATCCTATGATTGAATGGGTCCTAGAAACTTATTATCAGCATCTTTTTCATCAGCAAGATTATATAGAATCCTCCATTTTAGTGACCAAAGCAGGCGAGAGTGATTTGATTGACTTAATGAACAGTATGCTAGGGCAATATCCAACCTTAAAAATATTTAGCTTACCAAAATCAAAACAACATCGCATAACAGAGCTTGGGATGAAAGGTGAAAGCATAGTTGTGTTGCAAGCCATGGAGCAGCTTAAACTAGCTGTAAGCGATCTGGGTTATCCTTGGAAAGACTTATCGTAAGTGTCGCCATTCAAACATGTGCCGTTTCACGCATCATCATTACCGCAACAACACTGATTGCCGCCATAGCTGACATGTAATAGCCAACCCAAGACAATCCACCTGCGATAACTAACCATTGTGAAATGCTGGGCGCAAAAGAAGCACCCAAAATACCGCCAAGTTGATATGCCAAACCAGCGCCCGTATAACGAACGGCAACAGGGAATTGCTCAGGCAAATAAGCTCCCATCGGCGCAAACGTTGCACCCATCAAAAATAATGCTAGCAATAAAAACAAGGTTACACTCACAATGGATGCGCTGCCCATGAGTGGACTCATTGCAAACCCTAACAAAATCGCCAAACTACCACTAAGTAGTAACACTGGTCGGCGGCCGTATCGATCCGATAGCAAAGCAGAGATAGGTGTTGCGATTGCCATAAAAACAACCGCTACACACAGCATCAGCAATAAATGTTGCTTCTCAATGCCTAGCTGTTTAGTTCCATAACTTAAGCAAAAAACAGCTGCGGTATAAAATAAGTTATAGCAAACCACCATCGCTAAAGCACCCAATAAAACAGGTTTTAGATGTGATTGTAATAATGCCTTTATCGGTATTCTATGCGTTGCTTGATCTGCTAATGCTCTTGCAAAGGCAGGTGTTTCAGCCAGTTTGAAGCGCACATATAAACCAACGCCTACCAACAAAGCACTTAAAATAAATGGCATACGCCAACCCCAGCTTTTAAACTGCGCATCGGTTAAACATAGACTCAAACCTAGAAAGCTAAGCGTTGCTAACAAAAAGCCAACAGATGGGCCAAGCTGTGGGAACATACCAAACCAACCACGTTTGCCTTTTGGTGCATGCTCTGTCGCCAGCAAAGCCGCTCCACCCCACTCTCCTCCCAAGCCGACTCCCTGCCCAAAACGCAATATGCACAACAGCAATGGCGCCCAAAACCCTAATGTCTCATAGCCTGGCAATAAGCCAATTAGTAAAGTAGAGATACCCATCACCAGCAAAGAAGCAGCTAATGTTGCCTTGCGACCGACTTTATCGCCAAAGTGACCAAACAGCAAAGCGCCGAATGGACGTGCGATGAAGGCCAGCCCAAAAGTAAGAAAAGCATTTAAGGTTTGGGCTGCGGGGTCGCTTTCAGGAAAAAATACTTGCCCTATTACTAAAGCAGCAGCCATCGCATAAATATAAAAATCATAAAACTCGATGGCTGTACCGATAAAACTGGCAAACGCAATTTTTGTAGTTGATGGCTGTTGCATGTTGGCTATCTTAAAAGCGAGACATTAAAATGTAAGTGATATTTGTTTGTGACTTTTGAATAAAACGGTTTAACTACCTTTATCCACTTTGCTATTTGCATTTTGCCAACCACCACCCAATGCCTTGAACAAATCAACCGTTGCTGTTAAGGTGTTTTGTCGGCTAATCACAAAAGTTTGTGAAGCCTCAATATGGCTACGTTGCGCTTCTAGCACATCCAGATAACTAGAGTAACCAGCTTTATAACGATTTTGTGCAACATCTAACATGTTCTTTGTAGTTTCTTTCTTTGAAGCCTCAATTTCCTCAATGGCTTTAAATTGCCGTAAGTTTACAAGCGCATCGTTCACTTCTTTAAACGCTGTCGCGACTGTACCAACATAAGACTGAAGCGCTTGTTTTTGTCTAGCGCTAGCCTGATCAACCTTTGAAGACAACGCACCTCCATTAAAGATTGGCAAATTAAGACTCAAGCCATAAGACCAAATGCGTGATGCAGACTTGAGAACATCGCCTAACTCAACACTTTCACCACCCAAGGTTCCAGTCAAGGAAATGCTGGGATATAACGCCGCTTTGGCTAAACCAATGTTTGCATTCGCTGCAACCATAGCTTGCTCCGCCTCGCGCACATCTGGTCGATTCTCCAAGATTGCGGATGGCAAACCTAATGGCGGTGTAGGCGGCATTGGCAAACTTGCTAAATCAGCTTGCTCCAGCTTGACTTCTTCTAGTGTTAGTATATTCAGGACGTGCTCAGCTAACTTTCTGGTTCGCATCAGTTCTTGCTCTTGAGATAATAAGTTATCTCGTACTAAAGATGCTTGCTGTACATCTAATATTGAGACGATGCCGCCTTCTTGACGCCGTTTTGCTAAAGCTAAACTTTCATCGCTTATCTTAAGATTCTCTTTCACATTCGTCAGTTGTGAGTCCAAACTACGAATATTTAAATAGCTATTCACAACCAAGCTTTCAGTGCTGAGCATCACCATTTCTTTTGCGTAAGTTGTCGCAAGATAATTTGCTCGTGCAGCTTCTTTTGCTCGCCTTAACTTACCCCAAAAATCTAGCTCAATCCCTGAATTTAAACTCAAGTTAAAGTTGTTACGCGGGTTTGCGCCAAAAGGTGGGAAAGGACCAGACTCTGTGACACGCGTACGGGTTCCATTGCCACCTAAATCGACAGTAGGTAATAAATAAGCCCCAACTTCACGCATTTGCGCGTCTGCTTCCTCAATTCGAGCAACTGCTCCTTTAATACTGCTATTATTTTTAAAAGCCTTTTCTACAATGGCATTCAATTCAGGATCTTCGTACAAGGTCCACCATTGATTAGGGATTTCATTAAGTGTGCTAGCTTCAAGCGTTTGTCCAGTTTCACCATAGCTTTCAGGTAATGCTAATTTTGGACGCTCGTAATTAGGGCCCACCAGCATGCAGCTGGCCAATACCATTGGCAATGTTATCGCGCTGCTTAATTTAAAAAATCTACTCATTTTTTGCCCTTTTCTTGGATTTCTTCACCTTCAATATGCCCATGATGTCTTACATGTTTACTGTCGGTTAACCAAGTAAAGAACAATGGAATAAATATCGTTGCAATAAAGGTTGCTAAAATCATGCCCCCAAATACGCCTGTACCCATTGATTGACGTGCAGCGGCACCAGCCCCTGTCGCCACTACAAGTGGCACTATCCCAAGCACAAAAGCCATTGAGGTCATCACAATCGGCCTAAATCTGAGTCGCGCAGCCTCTAAGGCTGCTTGCCCTACTGGCATGCCTTCTTCCATTTTTTGACTCGCAAACTCAACAATTAAAATCGCATTTTTAGCAGCCAAGCCTATCAGGGTAATCAAGCCAATCTGGAAGTAGATGTCATTTGGCATTCCACGAAACAGTACAGCCAATAGTGCACCAGTTAATGCAAACGGCACGGCCATAATCACTGCAAGTGGTAATGCCCATGTTTCAAATTGTGCAGCCAATATCAAAAACACCATCACTATGGCAAACCCAAAAGCGACCATTGCTGCATTACCAGTGCGCTTTTCTTGATATGCTTGGCCAGTCCATGCAATTTTGTATCCATCAGGCAAGTTTACTTTAGCTATATCCTCTACCATTTTAATCGCATCTCCTGAGCTCACGCCTTGTGCGCCACTACCAAAAATCTTAGCCGATAATAAGCCGTTAAATCGTTCTAACTGCTCTGCACCTACGACATTTTCCACTGTGCTTATCGCGGATAACGGAATCATATTACCTTGTGGGTTTTCTGTTGTTGGCTGGCTACGCACATAAACCTTGCCTAAATCTTCAGGCTTCATCCTATACTCAGGCTCGGCTTGCAATTGCACCCGATAGGTACGCCCATTTTTATTAAAGTCATTAACATAATACTGGCCCATCGTACTTTGCAATGTGGCATAAATATCCTCAATATTGATATTTAATGAAATCGCCTTGGCCTCATCTACCTCTATCTTAAGTTGCGGTACAGTTGGTCGGAAAAAGCTATTCAAGCCTGTTAGTTTTGGATTCTGCCGCATGGCATCCATTAAGTTATTCATCACTTGCGCCAATTTAATCGGATCAGAATCACGCTGGCTCTGCACATAGACTTCAAAACCACCTGAAGAACCTAGCCCACGAATCGCAGGTGGGTTAACCGCAAAACCCATTCCATCGGGTTGCTGCATGCCTATGCCAGTCACTTTTCCAACCATTTCATCCGCACTAGCTGCACGCTCATCCCAATCTGTCATTCTCACAAACATCGTAGCGGCATTGGTTTTATTAGCGCCAGTGAATAACTCAAATCCGTTAATTGCAAACTCAGATGCCACTGCTGGGTCCTGTGCTACAGCGGCACGAATATTCTCGGTCGTTTGTGTTGTTCGGTGCAAAGTTGCGTTATCAGGCAAAACAACAACGGTGATGATATAACCCTGATCTTCAGGTGGCACCAAACTGCCTGGCACCGTGCGAAACAACAGCACCATCGCAAGCACAAAACCACCAAAAGCAATAGCACCAATGATTTTATGATGCAAGGTTAAGTCTACCGTACTCGTATAAAAACGAGTAAGCCGACTAAAGCCAGTGTTAAATTTCTTAAAGAATGTACTTTCTTGCTCATGTGCTTTTTTCAGAATCATGGCACAAAGTGCAGGTGTTAATGTCAGAGCAACCACACCTGAAATGACTACTGCAATCGCTACCGTTATCGCAAACTGACGGTAGAGCTGTCCTGCAATACCCCCTTGGAATGCCACAGGTACAAATACGGCACACAATACCAACACAATTGCAATTACCGCACCTGACACTTGCCCAATTGATTTAATTGCTGCATGTAAAGGATCCAAACCTTCCTCTTGCATCAATCGTTCAGTATTTTCTAGCACAACAATGGCATCATCGACCACGATACCTATCGCCAAAATCATGGCAAACAGGGTTAATAAATTGATGGAGAAACCAAAAATATAAAGCCCAGCAAATGTACCAATCAACGATATTGGCACTGCAATAATTGGAATGAGTGTTGCACGCCAGCTTTGTAAAAACAAGAACACCACCAACACCACCAATACCAAAGCTTCACCAAAAGTGTGCAGCACTTCATCAATAGTCGAACTTACAAAGTCACTAGTATCGTAAGGAATCGCATACTTCATCCCCTCTGGAAAGCTTTTCTGCAATTCGTTAAGCTTATCTTTAATTGCGCTTGCTGTGTCCAGTGCATTGGCACCGCTTTGCAAGAAGACTAATATAGCCACGCCTGTCTGACCATTTAAAGCCGACGACGCATTATAACTTTGTGCACCTAACTCTATTCTTGCTACATCTTTTAAGTATAAAACACCATTAGGTCCATCCGCACGGACAATAATATTGCCAAACTCTGCGGGATCTACTAAGCGGCCTTTAGCTGTCACCGTGTAAATAAGTTGTTACGTATCTGGCGCTGGATCTTGACCAATCTTACCTGCGGCATATTGATTATTTTGTGTGGTGATAGCAGCAGCAATATCACTAGTGCTAACACCTAACTGTGCCATACGATCTGGCCGCAACCAAATCCGCATTGAGTAATCCTGACCGCCAACTATCCGAGCGCTACCAACACCCTTAATACGTTTTAATTCGTCCAAGACATTTAAAGTCCCGTAATTAC
This sequence comes from uncultured Methylophilaceae bacterium, assembly GCA_964022105.1. GTDB lineage: Bacteria > Pseudomonadota > Gammaproteobacteria > Burkholderiales > Methylophilaceae. The sequence continues at coordinate 806 of CAXIBZ010000081.1, read as the reverse complement.
TCAGATATAGGCGATCGTGCTTTTCATTGGTGGAAGTGAGCATTGCTGCCATTAAAATATCGTTTGATTGTTTTTGCACAATCAATCCATTTCGACGGACTTCATTGGGTAACCTTGGCGTCGCAATATTCACCCGATTACTTACATTAAATGTTGCCTGGTCAATATCAGTACCAATATCAAATGTTGCAGTAATCACCAAGGTACCACTCGAATCTGCACTTGAACTAAAGTAGAGTAAGTCATCAACACCACTTAATTGTTCTTCAATAGGTGCAGCTACTGTTTTTGAAAGTGTATCAGCACTGGCACCTGGGTAAGTCGCTGTAATTTGCACGGATGGTGGCGCAATTTCAGGGTATTGCGCAACGGGCAACTGAAATGCGGCCGCCAGTCCAGACAACACAATAATGATGGACAATACAGAGGCAAATATTGGCCTAGTAATAAAAAACTTGGTCATATGATATTCACCTAATCTTTATATAATTTTCTTAGTTACAAGTTGATCTGCATCGCTGGCAGATGTGTCGACATTGGGCTTTTGCTCTACAGGAGTACCTGGTCTAACCTTAATTAAGTTATCAACAATCACTTTGTCACCTTGTTTGAGACCATCGAGCACGACCCAGCTTTCACCATGCCAACTACCCACCTGAATTGGCTTAATTGCTGCAACCATTTTTCCGTCTTTATCTGTTTCTGCCACAAAAACAAACTTGCCCTGCTCGCCTGTTTGTACTGCTGTTTGCGGTACAAGGAATACACCATCGCGGCTACCCGTCGTCACCTTGACACGCACAAAC
>CAXIBZ010000080.1:0-7558 GCA_964022105.1 uncultured Methylophilaceae bacterium | reverse complement strand
CGCCTCTTGTGCATCTTCTGTCATACCCTCGACGGTTTTGTATACCAACCAAGGGAACACAGCTTCGGCACCATATCCTGCTAATAAGGCAAAGTGATGTACCTCTCTTGCAGAGCCTGTAGAAACGACTAGGCCAGTTTTCGTTCTCAATCCTTGTCTCACCAAGTGCATATGCACAGCAGAGCAAGCGAGTAATGCTGGTATAGCAACTTGATTTTTATCCAGCGACAAATCATCTAAAACAATAATGTTGTAACCATCTCTAACTGATTGCTCAGCCTTGGCACAAATATCAGTCAATGCTATGTTCATGCCAGCATTGCCAGTCGCCGCTGGATAACAAATATCGATCGTTTTTGACGTATAGGAACCTTTAGTCACTGCATTGATGTTGAGTATTTTGGCATAAGCTTCTTCACTCAATATTGGCTGGCTACCCTCTAGCCTGATTGGCGGATTGGTATCGTTTACCGCTAGCAAATTGGGTTTTGGCCCAACAAAGGTTACTAATGACATCACCATTTCTTCTCGGATAGGATCAATCGGCGGATTTGTCACCTGTGCAAATAGTTGCTTGAAGTAGTTGTACAACACCTTAGGTTTATTTGATAAAACAGGTAAAGCAGCATCATTACCCATTGAGCCAGAGCCTTCTTGACCCGTTTTAATCATTGGCTCTAGAACAAATTTAATATCTTCCTGCGTGTAGCCAAACGCTTGTTGCGTATCGAGTAAACTCTCATTTAACTCAATAGTCTTTTTCACTTCTGGTAAGCGATCAATATGATAACTTGTTTGATCAATCCACTGCCTGTAGGGCTTAGCGGTTGCCAGCTTGCTCTTAACCTCTTCATCATCAATGATGCGACCTTGCTCCATATCAATCATGAGCATCTTGCCTGGTTGTAAGCGCCATTTCTTGACAATTTTTTCTTCTGGGAAAGTAATCACACCCATTTCTGATGCCATCATGACGATATCGTCTTCTGTCACCAAATAGCGTGCTGGTCGCAAACCATTACGGTCTAATGTTGCGCCAATTGTTTTACCATCTGTGAAAGCAACGGCTGCAGGGCCATCCCACGGCTCCATAATAGCTGCATGATATTCGTAGAAAGCACGCCTATCTTCAGACATGAGAGGGTTATTATTCCAGGCTTCTGGAATCATCATCATCATGGCATGCGGCACGCTATAACCACCAGCGACTAGTAGTTCAAGACAATTATCAAAACAAGCAGAATCTGAACGTCCTGAAACAATCAGAGGCCAAACTTTCTCTAAATCCTCACCAAGCAATTCCGAACGCATGGCTGCATGTCTTGCAGTCATCCAGTTTACGTTACCTTGTACTGTATTAATTTCACCATTGTGTGCGATCATCCGGAACGGATGAGCCAAATGCCAAGATGGGAATGTATTTGTTGAGAAACGTTGATGCACCAATGCAAGAGCAGAAACAACTCGCTTATCCACTAAATCTTTGTAGTAGACGCCCACTTCATTGGCTAGCAACATACCTTTGTAGACAATTGTTCGACATGACAACGATGGCACATAAAAATAGGCATTATCTTGCAACTCTAGGCTGCGAACGGCATGCTCAATCCGTTTGCGCATGACAAAACATTTGCGCTCAAATTCTTGCTCATCTTCAAAAGTACTACCAATGAATACTTGACGCATTCTAGGTTCAACATCACGCGCTGCCTGAGCGATATTAGTGTTATCAACAGGCACATCGCGCCATCCTAGTAACACCTGCTCTTCTTCACGAATGATGTTTTCGATAATCCCTTCGCATTGCGCTCTGTTACTCGATACTTGCGGCAAAAATAGATTGCCAACGGCATATTTCCCTTGCTCAGGTAGCTTAATGTTAAGTTTAGCGGCTTCTTCACGCATAAAGGTGTCTGGGATTTGCATTAGCAAACCAGCACCATCACCTAGCTTCGGATCATAACCTGTTGCACCACGATGGGTTAAGTTAGTCAGTAATTGCAAGCCTTGCAGCACTATCTCATGGCTTTTCTTGCCTTTAATGTGGGCAACAAAGCCAACGCCACAGGCATCGTGCTCATTCTTTGGGTTATATAAACCTTGTTTCGCTGGTGCTGAGCCAGTTAATTGCACATTATGCGGATTAATTGATTTATCTGTATTCATGACCATACTCTTAAGCATTACTAAACATTTAGCGGAACCTTAAATAATACCGTTAAAAACACCTGCTATCAATCAGGCAAGGTAATATTTTGGTGCTATTTTACTTCCAACGTTTTCTGAAAAGCCTTCTCTGCGGCTACTATTGTTGCCGTGATATCTGCGTCCGTATGGGCAGCGGAGACAAATCCAGCCTCAAAAGCGGAAGGTCCTAGATAGATACCATTATCCAACATGCTATGAAAAAAGGTATTAAATGCAATTTTATCAGAAGCCATGACATCTTCAAATGAGCTTGGACACGTTTCACTAAAGTATAGACCAAACATTCCACCTACACTCTGGGCACTAAATTTAACATTTAGTTTCTTTGCTGCATCCATCAAACCATTAACGAGCTTTGTTGTTTGTAGCGATAACTTTTTGTAGAAATCTGGTGCCTGTATCAACGCTAATGTTTTTAATCCAGCTGTTACCGCAACTGGATTACCTGACAGCGTCCCAGCTTGATATACCTTTCCTAATGGCGCCAGTCCTGACATGATGTCTTTGCGTCCACCAAAAGCGCCAACAGGTAAACCACCACCTATCACTTTACCTAGAGTAGTCATGTCCGGTTTGATATTAAATAAGGCTTGCGCACCACCTAAATGCACACGAAAACCAGTCATCACTTCATCAAATATCAAAACAGCGCCATATTGTGTACACAAAGCACGCAATGTTTTAAGAAATACTTCGGTTGGCTTCACCAAATTCATATTCCCAACGACTGGCTCTAGAATGACACAGGCAATTTCGTCCCCAGATTTTTTAAATAAAGCCTCTAATTGCTCAACATTGTTATAGCTTAGCGTGAGGGTATTTGCTGCCACTTCTGCTGGCACACCCGCCGAATCAGGTTCGCCAAATGTGAGTAGGCCAGAGCCTGCTTTCACTAATAAAGCATCGGCATGGCCATGGTAGCAACCTTCAAATTTGACTAGCTTATTGCGTCCTGTAAATCCACGCGCAACGCGAATAGCGCTCATCGTTGCCTCAGTGCCTGAGCTCACTAGTCGCACTTGCTCCATACTTGGCACTAATTTGTTAATCATCTCTGCCATTTCTAGCTCCAACCCTGTTGGCGCACCAAATGACAAACTATTTGCCGCCACTTCCTGTACTGCCGCAATCACTTCTGGATGCGCATGGCCTAAAATCATGGGACCCCATGAATTGATGTAATCAATATATTCTTTTCCATCCACATCCCAAAGCTTGGAACCCAAGCCTTTTTTAAAAAAAACAGGTGTACCGCCCACGCTGCGAAATGCACGTACAGGTGAGTTAACACCGCCCGGAATGAGTCGTTGCGACTTTTCGAATAAAATCTGATTTTGTGAGGTCATAATGTCTTAAAGTGATTGAATTGAAATAATTTTTTAATGATAAACTGCATTAAACTGCTGACTAAGCACTGTGATATTTTTTGCATCAAATAATGCTTCAATCACAGCTATTGCATCCGCACCCGCTGCTCTAACTTGCCCAGCGTGATCAACCGAAATATCTCCAAAACCGACAACAGGTATTTTGAGTGTCTGCTTTGCCTGTTGAAATAGCGTTAGTGGTGCTTCGGTTGATTTGGAAGTTGTATCGGACGAAAAAAATGCGCCAAATGTAACATAGTTTGCTCCTTCAGCCTCTGCTTCATGTGCTAGATTGAGCTGGTTATAACAAGAAACACCAATGATTTTGTCTGCGCCCAGCAAACGCCTCACTGGGCCTGGCTTACAGTCTGAAGCACCTAAATGTATACCATCAGCATCAATTCTCGCACAAAGGTCCAAATGATCATTAATAATTAACAACGCTCCATAAGCACGACATGCCGCTAGTAAAGCTGTAGCCTGCCTGAGCAATAATGATTTACCAGCTGCTTTGTTTCGGTACTGTACGAGTCGCACACCACCCTTAAGCGCAGCCTCAACTTTTGCTACCAATAATTTAGTATCAAGTTCATTTGGTGTCACTGCATACAGACCACTAATGTTGGATTGATGATGGTTTATCGGTATCGCTGTCAAAAGATTCTACCTCGTCCCTCGCCCAAAAAAATCTATCTGGAATATACAAGCCCATTCCTGGCCTAAACGCATTCTTAAGTGTTTGCCAAGTATACTCTTGTGCTTCTTGCAATGCTTCTTGCATTGTTAATCCGTGTGCTAAACAGGCAGCTATCGCACTCGTCAGTGTACAACCAGATCCATGATAACTCGCTTTAAGACGTTCCCAGCGATATTCCTGTATCAAGCCTTCTGTTCCATACAACAAATTAACGACATCCGCCGTTCTTTCGTGTGTTCCAGTAATCAACACATATTCTGACCCCATTGCCAATAAACGCAGGGCAGACTCCTCAAGTGAGCTATATTTGACTTCTTCTCCCTCATCGTAAAAAGCCAAGCGGCGTGCTTCAATACTATTAGGCGTGATTAAAGTGGCTTGCGGAAATAATAGTTCGCACATAGCTGCCTGCATTTCATCATTACTAAACTCATCTCCACGTCCCGAGGTTAAAATCGGATCAATGAGCAAAGGCACTTCTGGGTAATCCGCCATAATTTCAGCGACCACTGCAATATTTTCTACGCTACCAAGCACACCTAACTTAAAAGCAGAAACTTTAACGTCTTCCAAAATTGTCCGTGCTTGGTCATTAACCCATTCCGCATCTAATGGTGTCAAATTTTCTACGCCAGTAGTATCTTGCACTGTGTAGCCAGTTAGCACTGAGACGGGATGGCATCCAATACTTGCTAGTGTGAGCACATCTGCCTGTAAGCCTGCTCCACTACTCGGGTCTGTTGCTGAAAACGTCATTACACAGGGAGGGGTTGTTATCATATCTTCTCTCAAGAAACGGCCTGTTAATAAGTAGGCTGTTAGTGGCTTTATACAATATCCAAACCATTACTGGCTATCGTAACAATAGTATATTTTACTTTAATTTTATTTAACCATGCATATTGTTTATGCATGCCGCAATGATGGCTGGAGTGTATATTGCTTTTAATTAGAATTCACTCAAGCTTTATATCTGATATGTCAGCTACTGTACTGATTTATGAATTCGCCATATAATTGCAACACAATGATATTAAAAAATTTATGATATGGTCAATGTAACACCAGCAGACTTCTATAATGAAGTCTCGCACTTAGTGATAGAAACACTAAACCTTGAAGAAACAGCTGAAGAAATCAATTTAGATGAGCCGCTATATGGCGATGGACTTGGTTTAGATTCTATTGACATTCTCGAAATCGCGTTAGTTGTTTCCAAAAAATACGGCCTTCAATTGCGGGCTGACAGTAAAGACAACCACACAATCTTCAGTTCTATGAAAAACTTCGCAGATTACATACATTCTAACCGCACAAAGTAATGCCGAAAAAATCCCACAATCTCCGCTTAGTGGGGTTTATAGGACTCATCCTAAGCTATTCACTCTTAGCGCATTACACATTGCAATCAAAAGCTTATGCTTCAGTTGGCGTGATAATCGCGCTCGCACCTATCGCGCTAACTTGTTTTATACTTGCCTTTAATGCAAAACGTCGCGGATTGATGTTCAGCTTGATAATATTGTTAAGCCCATTATTATGGCTGGCTTCCCATTATTTTAAACAGCACTACGAATGGGTTTATTGGCTTGTGCATGAAAGTTTACAGTTTCTTTTGCTTCTGATGTTTGCACGCACCTTGTCATCAGGAAAACAACCTCTATGCAGCCAATTCGCGCAAATGGTACATAGCACTCTCTCGCCAGAATTGGCTCAATATACGCGCAAATTAACCATAGCATGGGTACTGATTGCAGATCAAACTCAATCGGTTGTTGTACTGTTTTTTGGCATTGTTATCATTGTTTCAAGCTACTTGTTTTTCTTTTACCCAATTAGAGTATGGTCCATCTTTTCAAATTTTGTTTATCTGCCATTAGTGGGCTTGATGTTTATCATCGAATATATCGTACGTTTTTGGGCATTACCTAAAAAAGATAGATCCAATATCATGCATGCGATTCATGCTTTTATTGATAAGAATAACCATTAGTTAAACTTTACCATTACCATATGAAAGGAATTATCCTTTTGCTATGTAACATGTAATCGCTATACTGTTTCCCAAAAAAGCGAATACATTCTGTTTCTTCTGCGCAAGCTGCAAGCATTAAACATATACTTGCACCAACAGCAACCCCTCCACCTAGCATATGAGGGTCTTTGAAAAAAAATCCCCAGCACAAAAAAAACAAGGATCCATAAAGTGGATGACGGATATAACGGTAAATACCACTTGTCACGAGCACTGTTGTTTTTTCGAAAAACACCATTGGGACATCATCACGACTAGTGTCTGGTTTGCCAAAAAGACGCAACTGTAAAATACCGAAAATAAACATAAATAATGAAAGTAGAAACAATACCCCTGCAATTTGTTGATGTATTGAATCTATGTCTTTATCCCAAACAGGCATGTTTAAAACATAAAGTAATAGAATAAACTCCCAAGCAAAAAACCGGTAATAACCGTGCGTTGCTGGTTGTCGGAGCGATTGATGTGACACAAGCGTGATAACAAGCGTACCAATTAACAAAACAACACCTTGCATCATCAAAGAGCGCTACCCCTTGAATTGGAAAATACAAAACCAGCTGACTGTTCAATATTAATCATAATAATTACTGTATTAAAAATTTATACATAAATATAAAAAAATCGTTTTTCAATGAAAAACAAGCGATATTTGGTAGAATTATACTTCTTAGTTTAATAACACCTCACTTTTTATATTTTAACGGAATAATGTGTTGAATCGACTCTTGCTCTCTCATTTCACAGCAACAAGCTGCATCGGCCAGGGTTTAAAACAAACAACTAACTCTTTAAAAGAGAAGCGCTCTGGGCTAAAGCCCTGTGCTTTCGAAACTGTTAACTTAGATACATATATTGGTGTGATAGCTGGCGTCGATGCTGTTGATATTCCACAACACCTTAAAAAATTTGATTGTCGCAATAACAGGCTAGCGCAACTAACCCTTGAACAAGATGATTTTTCTGATGCAGTCCGTATTGCAATAGATAAATACGGTCCCAGCCGAGTCGGTGTTTTTGTAGGTACAAGCACCTCAGGTATATTACAAACCGAACAGGCATATCGAAGATTAGATGCGAATACTGGTTATTTACCCGCCGACTTCCATTACAGCGCCACCCACAATACATTTAGTGTTGCCGACTTTACTCGGCATTATTTCAATCTGACTGGACCAGCTGTAGCAGTTTCCTCCGCATGCTCGTCCAGTGCCAAAGTATTTTGCTCAGCCCAGCGCATGATAAAAGTAG
>CAXIBZ010000079.1:0-7561 GCA_964022105.1 uncultured Methylophilaceae bacterium | reverse complement strand
TTGGGTAAAACTTGTTTATGGTACGTTGCAATTATTTTACCATTTTGAATAACAGTGGCTGCATTGTATAAGACATCTTTTACTTTATGTGGGTGACCAACAATGATTGTAATGTCTGTTACTGCATGGGCAATACGAGCTAAAGCCTTTTGGTTTGCGGTTAGGAAGTCATTTCTAAACAATAAATCTTCTGGGGGGTAACCGCATAGGCCAAGTTCTGGGGTTACGATTAAGCAGGCGCCATCGGCATGTGCTTGTTTTGCCAATGCAATGAGTTTATCTGCATTACCTTTGATGTCGCCAACTGTCGCGTTAAATTGTGCGATCGCGATTTTACTCATTTAATACTTTCCACCGGCATCCTTAATGAGCTTTGCCACTTCTGAATTGCCTTTTTTGAGCGCATAAACATAAGCGCTTAGGCCGTATTGGTCGCGAGCTTGTAGGTCAACTTTGTGATCAATCAATAGTTGCATCAGTGCCACTGAGTCCGTATCTACAGCTCTTAACACAAGCGGCGTGTCCCCTCCGTCTTTGTGGTTAATATTAGCACCGTTATCTATAAGGATTTTAGCAACCGGTAATTGGTTTTTATCGATTGCCCATGTGAGTGCTGTCCACTCTGATCTGTCTTCAGCATTCACATCAGCACCTTTGCCGACTAATGCTTTGACAGCGTCACTGTTACCTAAACGGGCGGCATACATTAAGGCTGTTACGCCTTGGCGATCTTTCATGTTTGGGTCTGCTCCTCGTGAGAGCAGGGCATTGATAGTGGGTACATCATCACTTTTTGCTGCATACATTAGAGGCGTTTTTTTGTCGTCACTTCTAATATTTGGGTCTACACCATGGTCTAGCATTATCTTAACTGCTTCACTATTGCCAGCTATTGCGGCCATACCAAAAGCGCTCCAGCCACTTGGGTCGCGAATCAGTGGGTCTGCGCCATGCTTCAATAGTGTACGCATCGTTTCTAGATGTTCTCTTTTTGCTGAAAACATTAATGCTGTCCAGCCACCCTTGTCTTGAGTGTTGATTTTTGCACCCTTGCTAATCAGCAAATCAACTACTGCCGCTTGGTCTTTACGTGCTGCATACATGAGTGCAGTCACACCATCTTCATCTTGCATATTTGGGTTTGCACCACTTTGTAGTAAAGCGCTAACTGTACTCAGCTCACCCTTTGAAGCTGCTGTGAGTAAATAAGCGACATCTTCTGCCAAGCTTGCTTGGCTATAGACTGATACGCATAATAGCAAGATAAGGTAGAGTTTTTTCAACGGTTAAGCTTCCTTGTTTTTAATGGCTTGTAATACTGCTTCGCCAAGCCCAGCTGGTGATTGAGCCACTACCGCACCTGCATTTTCTAGTGCAGTGATTTTTTCTTCTGCACGGCCAGCTCCACCAGAGATAATCGCGCCAGCATGACCCATACGTTTACCTTTTGGCGCAGTTAAACCAGCAATATAGGCAGCAACAGGTTTGGTAACATGATTTTTGATATAGTCAGCTGCGGCTTCTTCATCACTACCACCAATTTCTCCGACCATAATAATGGCTTCCGTTTCTGGGTCTGCTTCGAATAAGGCTAAGCACTCAATAAAGTTGAGTCCTTTAACAGGGTCGCCGCCAATACCCACACAAGTAGTTTGGCCTAGGCCTAGTGCCGTGGTTTGCTGTACCGCTTCATAGGTTAATGTACCTGAGCGGGAGACCACACCGACTTTGCCGCGCAAATGAATGCTACCAGGCATAATGCCAATTTTGCATTCATCAGGCGTAATAATGCCAGGGCAGTTAGGTCCAATTAACTTAGTGCCATTAGCATCAAGCGTGCTACGTACTTTAATCATATCCAATACGGGGATGCCTTCTGTAATACAAACGACAAGTTCAATCCCCGCATCACTTGCTTCTAAAATCGAATCTGCCGCAAATGGTGGAGGGACATAAATCACGCTGGCCGTCGCTTGTGTTTCTCGAACTGCTTCGCGCACAGTATTAAAGACAGGAAGGTCTAAATGCATTTGACCGCCTTTACCTGGTGTAATGCCGCCAACCATTTGCGTGCCATAGGCGATGGCCTGCTCAGAGTGGAAGGTGCCTTGTTTACCCGTAAAACCTTGGCATAACACTTTAGTGTTTTTATTGACTAAAATACTCATGCTACCGCCTTTACTACTTGCTCAGCAGCATCCGTTAAGTTCTCTGCAGAGATAATATTTAAACCACTTTCTCGTAACATTTGCTTACCTAATTCAACGTTTGTGCCCTCTAAACGGACGACAACAGGAATGGTCATTTCAACTTCTTTTACTGCTGAGATAATACCTGTTGCAATAATGTCGCATCGCATGATGCCACCAAATATATTGACTAAAATGGCTTTCACGTTTTGATCAGCCAAAATAATCTTAAATGCCTTAGTGACGGTTTCTGCTGTTGCTCCACCACCTACATCTAAAAAGTTTGCAGGGGTGCCGCCATGTAGTTTAATGAGGTCCATGGTTGCCATCGCAAGCCCAGCGCCATTCACCATGCATCCGATGTTGCCACTCAGCGCGATGTAGTTAAGTCCTGAATGATGGGCTTCTGCTTCTTTTTCGTCATCTTGCGACCAGTCACGTAAACCAGCGAGTGTTTTTTGTCGATAGAGCGCATTGCCATCTACCGTCATTTTGCAATCTAATGCCACCAAGTGACCATCTTTGGTCACAACCAATGGATTGATTTCTAGTAAAGCTAAATCATTTTCTATAAATAGTTGATACAAACCTTTAGCTAACTTGGTGAATTCTGCGATTTGGTTGCCAGACAGTCCTAGGGCAAATGCAATATTTCTTGCCTGAAAGGCAACAAGACCATTGAGTGGGTCACACACTTCTTGCAGGATTTTTTCTGGCTCAGTTGCTGCGATTTCTTCAATATCCATACCGCCGGCAGAGGAAGCGACCATGACAATTCGATCGAGCGAACGATCCACTAACATGGATAAATATAGCTCACGCTCAATGGGGAGTGTTTGCTCCACCAATACGCGATGCACTGGTTGCCCATCTGGTGCATTTTGGTAAGTAATCAAATGTTTACCTAACATGCTACCAGCAGTTGCTTGTGCTTCTGTTGCTGATTTTACGATTTTAACGCCACCAGCTTTGCCACGCCCGCCAGCATGAATTTGCGCTTTAATCACCCATGCGTTACCTTCGATTTGTTTTGTTGCGGCGGCGGCGGCTTCTTCTGATTGCACGACTTCGCCCGTGGGAATAGCAATGCCGTATTGTTGCAGCAATTGTTTTGATTGGTATTCGTGTAAGTTCATTATTTAGGTAGGTTTGAGGATTGATTGTTTTAATACCGTATTTTCTCGCAAAATAACGCCTGAGGCTAGTAAAACAAAAAAGCCGCAAATAGATTGCGGCTTTTTCATCAACACCTCAAGATTTACAAATCTTGCTCCCAGGCATTGCCATAGTGTTTGTCTTTATCTGCGTAAAGAAACATTTGGAACATGCTAGTAAACCACATATAGGTAGAAGCAAGGCTATAGCCAATACCGCCTATGATAGTAAACCATGCAAAGTGAGGGCTTAGCTTGGTTAACCACCAAGATAAGATATCAATAATTAAAAAAGCAAATGGAATAGCGATGATAATCATTTTTCTGCGTTTGGGGATATTGACAGCAAAACTAAAAATAAAGCCCATAAAGAAGAAAATAAAGCTAATGCCAAATAAGTGAATGTGTGAAACACGGGTTAAACCACTGATGGTTGCACCCTGATCAGTGGCAGCAACACCTTGTACTTCCTCATATTTTGTGAAGTCTGGAATGCCTGGAATTTGGCTATGACAAACCGTACAGTGTTTGGCAAATACCGCTTTGTAATGGGTGTCCCACTGCGCTTCAGGCGCACCAGCTTCCGCCCATTTGATGATGTCCTGGCGTACCTCAACAGGCGCTTTGTCCTGCATAGAGCCATTGAGTTTAGTGGCTAAAGTGCTACCTGACCGGTCTCCATAGTAGCTATAGACGATGTCATTGATGGATAAGCCGAGCTTTCCATCTGCCATTCCATGTGTAAGCATGATTTGTAGACCAGCCATACACAAGCCAACACCAATGACTAAGAGGTAGCCTGCAAATAATGCTTTAATTGGTGCAGGTAAATTTGGCAGATTAAACCAAGACATATTCGCGTTTGTATCTTTCATCCGTAAACTTTCGTGTTAGAAGTCAAAAATAATAGCATTCATTGCAGAAATTAACCAAGCAAGCAGAGCTTGAAAAATAGCTTTAATTACAATAAAGCGGTCGATGTTGCTAACTGTTATAATTTGCTTTTTATTTTAGTTAGTTTAATTCATGCGTTTAGTTGTTCAAGGTCGCGCAATTACCGTGGCGCATCTCACTCATATCCATCGTTTAATCGGTCAAGACAAACAGTTTATGCAAATTGGCGAGTTTGCTTACTATCTACCAATTGAGTCTTTGGACGGTGATGCAATTGAAAAGTTTTGCGCTGAACAAAAGATTGATTTTGCTTTGGTTCCCGATGCACAACGATTAAACCGTTATGGCTTATGCGTCATGGATATGGACTCTACCTTGATTGCAATTGAGTGTATTGATGAGATTGCCGACATGATGGGGATTAAGCCACAAATTGCAGAGATTACCGAGGCAGCGATGCGTGGAGAGTTGGACTTTGCTGCAAGTTTAAAAAGACGCGTTAGTTTACTAAAAGGGCTAGATGAAAGTGCTTTGCAAAAAGTGATTGATGAACGACTTGAGTTTAATCCAGGCGTGCAGGCATGGATTGCGCTTTGTAAGCAACATCATATTAAGACGATGGTGGTTTCAGGTGGTTTTACTTTTTTTGCGCAATACGTGAAAGAATCATTAGATTTGGATTACGCTGTATCCAATACGTTAGAAATCGTTAATGGTCAATTAACAGGCAAGGTATTGGGTGATATTGTTGATGCAGAGCGCAAGGCCAATGAGTTGGTGCAGTTGCGCGATCAATTGGGATTAAAATCTGAACAGACAATTGCCATCGGTGATGGTGCAAATGATTTAAAAATGATGTCTGCTGCTGGCATTGGCGTCGCCTATCATGCCAAGCCTATCGTACAGAAACAGGCAACATATGCCTTGAATCATGTAGGCTTAGACGGCGTAGCTTACTTGTTGACAGCTTAACTCATTTAGTAACTAGTAGGGTTAGCTCCTCTTCGCTAAAGCCAGCTTTTCTTCTGGCCTCCATATTAAACGGTGGTCGTAGTTGAGGGGCTTTATATTTTACACGCAAAGCACCAAAAGTGATAATTGGGTCTAGGTTTCGTTGCTCACATAACCAATTAAACCATGTGTTGCCAATGGCAACATGACCAACTTCATCTCGCAAGATAATGTCTAAAATTTCAGCGGCTTTTTGATCGCCTGCTTGCGCAATTTTATTGCGAATCGCAGGAGTAGCATCTAAACCACGTGCTTCCATTGTTCTAGGGACCAATGCCATGCGGGCGAGTACGTCTTCCTTTGTTTTTGCAACCATTTCCCATAGGGAATCATGGCCAGAAAAATCACCGTATTCATATCCTATTGTTTTTAGATGATCATTTAATAAGGTGAAGTGATAGGCTTCTTCCGCTGCGACTTTCAACCAGTCAATATAATATTGAGTGGGCATGTTATTGAAACGCCAAATTGCATCCAGTGCCAGATTAATCGCATTAAATTCGATATGTGTCAGTGCATGTATAAGCGCAGCACGACCCTCAACTGTATGCATGCCACGCTTTTTGACATTTTTTGGGGACACCAAGTCGGGTTTCTCTGGGCGGCCTGGAATGGGTTTATTGCCTATAGAGCTTTCTGAGAGTATTGCTGAAGCATCTAGCGCAATTTGGTTAGCTAAGAATGCTTGTTGCAGCCGACTGACGCCATCAACTTTTTGCTGCGGATTGCTTACGGCCAACCAATTGAGAGCGCTTACACGTAAATCGATTGGTTCTAGATAACAGGTGTTCTTTGACAAGTTTGATGCCCGAAAATCTGCTATTTTACTGACATAAACTCAAGTGTTCCAGTCTTCATCACAGGAATCAGAATATGTTCTTGGTCTTGCGTTATGGCAATATCAGCGGGACTATTGAACCCGCCTTTCACAATCTGCGCTTTGCCGTCAGCAGCTAAGTAAATATTCCCGTTTTTCCAGTCACTGATATAAATTGTTCCCTTTGGTGTTCTAATGATGCCATCACCGCCACCAAAACCATCTGCTAATTTTATCATCTTGCTTGTCGCAATATTAACGCGATAGAGAATTCCTGTAGCAAAGTCAACTGTCAGCAAATGCTTACGGTCATCAATTAGCAAACCATTGGGTGCTTTAACATTAGGGTTGCTACCATCTCCGATGACACTTACAACGCCATCAGGTGCAATTTTGTATATCGCCCCACCAGATTTTAGATTACCGCTATCGCTAACGTATAAGTTACCATTTTGATCGGCAACCAAGTCATTTAAAAACTGCGGGGTAAAAGGGAAGGTGGACTCTGCGGCATATACTTGCCAGTTACCATTACTCGTTACTTCCAAAATACGCGTTTTATCCGCGACATAAAGTTTATTACCAATCATTGCCAACCCTTTAGGGTCGTCCATACCTTTGGCAAATACGGTGACTTTACCGTTTGCATCGATTCTACTGATTCGGCCATCACCATCTATATCAAACTCGTTAATTTCGGAGACAAATAAGTCGCCACTCTTTGCTTGTATAACAGATTCAGGCGTTAAAAGGTTAGTCACAGTTTCTGAGTATAACGACTTTGCTTGTACCAATCCTGTATTGAAAAGTACAAGTAAGATGATGATTTTTTTCATGTTTCTTTTATCTTAATGTTTATTAGTAATAGAATTTGTCTAGTGGTAAAAGGTCTAGTTTTTCACACAATTTACCAGCATCAATAAGCTTGTTTTTGTTTAAAGCGTCTAAAAAAGCTTGATCAGTCATTAACTCTGCAATGACTTTATTAATAGCCTTGGTGTAAGCTTTTTCCATATAAAAGTCAGGTGAGATAGTAATTGGTCCAAGCTGCTGTGCTTGTTTTTTTATCCGCGTAATAGGCGCACCATCGTCCGTATAAACGCGAGCAATGAACTCTGCATGATAGACTTGTAACTGCGCATTGTAGAACATGTGTGGTTCTAATAATACGACAACATCCGCACGGCTATCATCTTCGCACTCACTCACTTGAGAAAAATGTGATTGCATTGCTGGGATGGCTGCTTTTTCTGCAAGCGGGCCTTTCATATGCCAGACATTCAAATAAGGGTGTAACAATAGTACTGGATGCTTATAGTGGGTTTTAGCAATATGTACTGCAATATTGCCTGGCAACTTATCTGGTGCT
The DNA here is from genome assembly GCA_964022105.1 of uncultured Methylophilaceae bacterium. GTDB lineage: Bacteria > Pseudomonadota > Gammaproteobacteria > Burkholderiales > Methylophilaceae. The sequence continues at coordinate 127 of CAXIBZ010000079.1, read as the reverse complement.
GCATACGCTAGCGATGTCATGCTAAAAACCAAAAAAATAATTTTGCATATTAGTTTCGTCATTTTTTTTTTTTTTTTTTATTGTTCTATATAAAATATGCGGTAGTTATAAGTCGTTTTATCGTCTG
>CAXIBZ010000078.1:0-7579 GCA_964022105.1 uncultured Methylophilaceae bacterium | reverse complement strand
ACCACTTGAGTTAACTGTTGGTCATCAAAAACATGCGATGAGTATGGAGATTCAAGAAAGCTCTAACGATATTATGTTTACTGAGCGATCATTTGTGAGTGCATTAACGACACCATTCTTTGATCGTGCAATTGGTATCAATGCAAAAGCATTTGGCCCTAACTGGAACGTACAGTCAGGTTTTTACGGCGATTCTATGAGTAATAGTACTGATGGTACAAATCGTGGTAATAACGAAGGCCGTGGTTTTGGTATTCGCGGTACTTGGGCACCTATTATGGAAGAAGACAAAGTGTTGCATGTAGGCGCAAACTATGGCTACCGTAAAACCAGTGATGATGGTCAGTCAAATAGTTCAGCCTCAAGGTTCCGTTATCGTACAACCAATATGTCTAACTTAGCAGTTGTAGACACAACTTTAGCGGATATGGATGATGTGAATACAGGTATATTAGAGCTTTCAGGTATGTACGGACCATTATCATTCCAAAGTGAGTTTGCAAAATCTAAAGTTTCAAGAGATTCAAATCCAGATGTTGATTTCACTGCATGGTATGCGCAAGTTGGCTATACACTCACTGGTGAGTCTCGCACATACAAAGGCTCTGATGGTGAGTTTAAACGTCTTAGCCCGAAAAAAGAGTTTAGTTTGAAAAATGGTGGCTGGGGCGCTTGGGAAGTAGCTGCACGCTACGATGAAATTGACTTAGAGGATGGTATTGTAGCTGGTGGTGAAGCAAAGCGTATGACTGTTTCACTTAACTGGTATCTTAACGACGATGTACGTATTTTAGCGGGTTACTCTAGATCATTTGATTTAGACGGCGGCGCACTGAAAAAAGCCGATGGATCATTTGCTGATGATATTGACGTGATTTCACTACGTACACAGTGGGCATTCTAGTATTAAGTTAAATGTAAAAAACCCGCAGTTTCTACTGCGGGTTTTTTTATTGGTATGCATTCTATGCATCAATTTCATGATGTTTAAATGGGCTGATATCAGGTTGATAGGCTTTGAGCTTACAGTAGAGTAGTCTTGTTTCGATGAGGTTCCATATGCGCAACATGGCTTCTATATTGTCAAAAGGTTTGGTCAGAAAATCCTTTGCGCCTAAAGCTAATGCTTTTCTACGTGCATGGATCGTTGCATCAGCCGTTAGCACTAATACAGGTAAATAGGTGTCTTCGGGAATATGTTTAGCAAGTAAGTCTAGCACGGCATAACCATCAAGTTCAGGCATCATTAAATCCAGCAAAATTAAATCTGGCTGAAACGCGGTAAACAAATCAATTGTTTTAGTTGAATCTGTAGTGCTGATGACTTGTGTAAAACCTTCTTTCGCAAGCAAAGACTCAAGTAACCTAAGATTGGCATCGGCATCATCAACAATCAGTATTTTTGCGTTTAACACTTCACTTTCGGTCATGAATGCTCTCTTTTATCTTCTGTAAGGTTTAGTACCGTTTTCGTAAAACTAGCAATATCTAAAGGCTTGGTCATATACTTATCAATACCTGTTTTTTCTAATCGCTGAATCGTGTCTGGCATCGCATCTGCGCTTAAAATAATAATCGGAACAGAAATTAAATCTGCTTGTGATTTCATATAGTGTACCAAAGCTTCGCCAGATTCATCAGGTAGGTTTAAGTCAATAATGATTAAATGAACATCAATATCATTGAGTAAGTTTTTGGCCTCTTTAACTGTAGCGGCACAATGCAATTGAATATTCTGCAGGCGTTTGATAACCGCTTCGACTAGGGCACGGTTGCTGATATTGTCTTCTACGTAAACAATTTGTTTTTTATAGGCAGTCTCTGTTGTTTGTTTGGCAAATGTCGCAGATTGCAAAGGTAGTTCAGTCCTGGGTGCGGTGTCTGTCGCGATCAACTCAATCCAGAAAAGACTTTTGTTTTTAGCAACATGGATACTGCCGTGCATGGCAAGCATGATTTGTTTACTCAATGCTAATCCTAATCCTGTGCCTTCTGTTTTGGTTTGCTCAGCACCTAGGCGATCAAACGCTGTGAAAAGCCTTTCTTTGAGCGACTCAGGTATGCCAGCACCTTCATCAAATACTTCAATGACGATTTTGTTATCTTTTTTGTAGGATGACACCAATACGGTCGAATTATAGGGGCCATATTTGAGCGCATTGGATAAAAGGTTAAGTATCACCTGTAGCAGCTTTTGCCTTTCAGCCAATGCAACTAAGTCAGCTTGAATATCCTGCTGAATTTGAATATCACGTATTTTACCTAAGGGTGCAATGTACTGTATTGCTTCGGCTAATAGATCATTAATTGGCGTTGGTTCAAGCTTGAGTTTAAGAACACCTGATTCTATTCTGGCAATATCCAATACTTCATCAATCAGTTTAAGCAGGTGATCACCAGCACTTTTAATCATATTGACGTTATCTTTATGTTTTCCATCCTCAAGCTCCGCTAGCAATAGTTGGGCAAACCCTAAAATAGCATTTAAAGGGGTGCGCAGCTCATGACTTGTGCGAGATAGAAACATACTTTTCTCTTTATTAGCTTGCTCAGCATCTTTTCTTGCCTGAGTGGTTTCATAGATGGTTTTTGCAAGTAGTTTTGAAGCGTGGTCTAACTCATCTGAGAGTTGTCCTAGTTCATCCTTGCTTCTTGAGGGTAATTCGAGTGCTTCTGCCTTTGCCAAATGTGCTGCACTATCTCTTAATAATCGAACTCTTTTAACAATGGTGCCCGAAAAAATCCACACGGCAACGATAGAGCCTACAATTCCACTGATTGCTGCTAGTAAAGTGATACGAATATTCCTTTGACGTTGCAGTTTAATTTTGCTTTGATCTTCAGATACCAGCAGGGCTTCTTGTTTTTTTAAAAACTCAATTTCTGCTCTTAGTTTGTCCATGTTACGCACTTGTAACTTGAATTGCTTAATAAGGTCTTCAGACGCTACATCGGATTCATTTTTAGATAGAATATCAAGCCGCTTAAGATTATCTTGCACCAGTTCGCGGATACTATTGATACGACTTTTTTGGTCATCACTTTCTAGTTGTTGGTCCAACTTAATCAGTAGTTGAGGCAGTTGATTTTTAGCTATGTAAAAGGTTTCCAAGAATAGTTTATCGCCCGTTAATAAAAAATCTCTAACACCAGTAGAGGCTAATAACAGATTGGTATGAACTGTTTCAATATCACGCTGATTCTGCAGCGCGAGTTTTAATTGATTTTCCAAGCTAGAAAGTTGTTTTTCTAAATTGTAAAGAGATGCCAATGAAGCGAGTAACACTGCAAGTGGAAGCATAATCACAAAAATACCCTTTGATGCCAAAGGTAAGTCTTGCCAAAATTGTGATATCCATCGATTTAGACTAGATAGTAGTGTCATATTTTTCTCATTAATGAGTTCATTGCTTGGATGCTATGACTTAAACCCAAGTTCAACGGCTTTCACTGCAGCTTGTGTTCTATCTTTCAATCCCAGTTTATAAAGTACACGTTCAACGTGAATTTTAACGGTACCAGGTGCGATTTCCAGTAACTTCCCTAACTCCGCATTGCTATGTCCATAGGGTAGTAGCGCAAACACCTCGCGTTCTCTAGGCGTTAAACGTTCAAGCAATTGTAAGTCCTCAGGGCTTGTATTTAATTTACTTGAGCGCATTAGCGACATGCCAAGTAGGCCAGCCAAACTATATATGGTTTGGTTATCATCAACTGATAATGTACTTAAATTACCTGAAAAAGCCAGTATACCTAATGGTTGTTGTGCATAAGCAATCGGCACAATAGTTGATGTCAGATTATCCGTTTTAGGATATGACCACAGAGGAACTAAATCATGGTTAATTTGAAATTCACAAGGTGCTTTTAATAGCTTTGCAAGTGTGCCCATTATTGGCACTCTTGCTCCCACAGGGTAGGTCTGACCCAAGTTTGCTTCAACTACCAGTGCACTATTGTCCTGTATGGCGATTAAGCCATGTGTTGCACCCACTTGTATACAAAAAGAGGAAAGTATTTTTTGCGCGACGATTGATGACCAACCCTTGTCATATAACATTTTGCCAATTAAAAAGAATAGCCTAAGTTTGGCATTCTCCTCATGGTCTTTTTTGACGCTTTGGCGCAACTCTCTCGCACTTAAGCCTGATTTTTCAATCTCTGTCATTTTAATGACTCCATATATGCCGTTTAGTATATACCGATATAGGTATTTTGGTAGATTTTTTTTGACGATGTAAAGCAGAAAATGGTAACCATAAAAATGCGCATAGGACTGTTTGTAAATTTGTGCAGTGAAAAATGCAAAGGAGAAATGAAATGAAAAGTACAGTTTTGGTTGTACTGGTGAGTGCTATGTTTAGTATACAAATCAATGCAAATGAACAAGATAACGGATTCTGGTTTCCAAATGAATCATTAAGTTACACAACGGTTGATGAGTCTGCCGCAAATCAACAGACTCCAAATGACGGTATTGTGACTGATAGTGTAAATGATGACAGTTTAGGTACTGTTAAGGCTGATAATGAGGTCAATAATGCGGCAAGACTTAAATTTATCAGTAGAAGAGCTGCGCTAAATCCTGCTGTAAAAAATCAAGATAACTATCTAGCAGATGACGAATGGGTAGGTGCGACTTATGTTGATGAGCAAGCATTAGAAGCTGGTAAGAGACTTAACAGACAGTTTAGAAGTAAAAGGCCACATATTAATTATCAGTTTGATTGATTGTGTTTGGTTTAAAAACGGGCTTACGCCCGTTTTTATTTGCTTTATCCGTTCATTTTTATAGAAGGTTTTGTTAAGATTTGCTTAATCAATTTATATTATCTTTTCTGTACCAAAAGCTTAATTGGTTCTTTATCAGAAGGCGTTCAGTTAGTTGTATCAAACACAAAGGAAGAAAGTAATGAAGTTAAACATTTTCGATGATATTAAAACGGATCTACCTGCCAGTATCGTGGTGTTTTTTGTCGCACTACCTCTATGCCTCGGCATTGCGCTAGCATCTGGGGCACCATTATTCTCTGGCGTGATTGCAGGTATTGTAGGGGGTATTGTTGTTGGTATAGCAAGTGGCTCGCCCCTCGGTGTAAGCGGTCCAGCGGCAGGTTTAGCTGTTATCGTGCTAACTGCGATTGGTACATTGGGTTCATACGAAACCTTTTTACTTGCCGTTGTGCTAGCTGGTGTTTTGCAATTGCTATTAGGTTTTTTAAGAGCAGGGGTTATTGCATATTTTTTCCCATCATCTGTCATTAAGGGTATGCTGTCTGGCATAGGCCTACTCATCATCTTAAAGCAAATACCGCATGCGCTTGGCTACGATTTTGAGTTTGAAGGCAATGACTCTTTTCTGCTCCCAGATGGCGGTAATACTTTTACAGAGATCATGAGTGCTTTTGATTTTTTAACACCCGGTGCAGTCATTATCTCTGTCATTTCACTGGCTATGTTAATTCTCTGGGATACTGTATTAACAAAAAAACACAAGATATTCCAAATTATTCAAGGGCCAGTTGCTGTCGTTTTATTCGGCATTTTAATGTTTAATTTGTACAAAAATGGTATTTTCAACTTTTCATTAGATAGTAATCAAGTCGTTAATCTGCCTGTTGCTAATGGACTTGCAGACTTCGTCACGTTTTTTACCTTCCCTGATTTTTCACAAATTACAAGCTTAGAAGTCATTAAGGTAGCATTCGTCATGGCGATTGTTGCGAGTTTGGAAACGCTTTTGTGCGTAGAGGCTACAGATAAACTAGATCCTTATAAGCGTGTTACCCCTACGAATAGAGAACTCAAGGCACAAGGCTTGGGTAATATGATGTCTGGCTTGATTGGCGGGCTTCCTGTCACGCAAGTGATTGTACGTAGTTCTGCTAATATTGCATTTGGCGCCAAGACCAAGCTTTCAACTATTTTTCATGGCATATTTTTGTTGATTAGTGCAATTACAATTGCTGAATATTTGAATATGATTCCGTTAGCAAGCTTAGCAACAATTTTATTGATTGTTGGATACAAGCTAGCAAAACCAGCATTATTTATGGAGATGTACAAACAGGGTTGGGATCAATTTATCCCATTTATTGTTACGATTATTGCGATTATTTTGACCGACTTGCTTAAAGGGATTACTGCAGGTTTGTTAGTCGGTGTTTTCTATACACTTTATCACCGCTATAAATACTCACATTATGTGAAAGATGTTATTGCTGAAGTTGATGGCAGGCAAGTGCATCATGTGGTTTTAGCAGAGCAAGTGTCTTTTTTTAATAAGGCAAATATTATTGAGACGCTTGAAAACATCCCTGCAAATGCCAAAGTGATTATAGATTGTAGTCAAAACAAAGTCATAGAGCATGATATTCAGGAAGTGATTGATAACTATCAAAAACATGCGCATCTCAAGAATATTGAAGTTGAACTGCTTGATTACCAATCTAGCATTTAAATTCTAATAAATTTACTAAAAAGGAATTCATTAATATGTACAAACACCCATTATTAGATCGTGACAAAATGTCCCCACAAGAGGCGCTTGATATTTTGATAGAAGGCAATGAGCGCTTTGTTAATGAGATTGAGTCTGAAAAAGACTTTAAGTCATTGATTCATTTAACAAAAGAAAAGCAGCATCCATTCGCCTCGGTGCTCAGCTGTAGTGACTCAAGAGCGCCTGTTGAGTTACTGTTTGACCAAGCACTTGGCGATGTTTTTAGCGTGCGCTTAGCTGGGAATATTGCGTCTGATAAAGGGATTGGCAGCTTAGAGTTTGGCAGTAAATACTTAGGTGCAAAATTGATTGTGGTAATGGGACATACCAGTTGTGGAGCTGTTAAAGCGGCTTGCGATGACTTTAAAGATGGACATATTGGTGAGATTATTAATATGATTAAACCATCAATACGCCATGAGAAAACAGTGGCAGATGCCGCAGAACGTTGTTCTAGTAATCCAGATTTTGTGCAAAAGGTTTGTGAGCTCAATGTGAAATATCAAATTGAGAGCATATTGCGCTGCAGTGATATCTTAGATGATATGACACAAGCGAAGGAAATTGGCATTGTAGGAGCGGTTTATGATATTGCCAACGGTAAGGTTAGGTTTATGCAAGATACTTTTGTCGGGCTGTAAATTGGACTAGTACATAAAATAAAAGGTGATTATGATTAATCACCTTTTTTATTGCACATTTCTAGTGGTTATTCTTTGCGATGGCCTTCTTTTGCCATGTTGATAGAGTATTTGGGAATTTCAATGACCAAGTCAGTCTCTTCAACAATAGCTTGGCAAGATAAGCGAGATTGGGGCTCTAGTCCCCAAGCTTTGTCTAACAAGTCATCCTCTTGTTCGGTAGCCTCATTAAGGGTTTCATAACCTTCACGCACAATAACATGGCACGTAGTACATGCACATGCCTGGTCACAAGCATGGTCGATATCGATATCATTGTCCAACAGGTTTTGACAGATAGACTCGCCTTTTTTAGCTTCAAAAGCTGCGCCTTCTGGGCATAATTCAACGTGTGGTAATACAATTATTTGTGTCATTGCTTTCTTTTCAACTATAA
>CAXIBZ010000077.1:0-7616 GCA_964022105.1 uncultured Methylophilaceae bacterium | reverse complement strand
TGGCGTAAAACAGGGTCTGTGACCACGACAAAACGCCAGTTTTGAATATTAAACGCTGTAGGCGATAATATTGCTAATGACATGAGTTTAGCAATTTCTTGCTCTGTCATTTTGTGATGTGGATCGTACGCTTTAACCGATCGGCGTTCTACAATAGCTTCGCTAACATTCATCTGTTTTACTTTCTTAATAACTAATTTTAATCACTTCTAATTCGAGGATGCCTGCAGGTCGTTGCCATGCAACAACATCACCGACTTTTCGACCAATTAAAGCCTTTGCAATGGGTGAAACATAGCTTACTTTTTGTTGTGCTATATCCGCTTCATCTTCACCAACAATATGAAACTGCAACAACTTTCCATGCTCATCTTCTACTTCTACTGTCGCACCAAATAAAATGGTGTCTTTATCTTGCTTAGCAGGCTCGACCAGAATGGCCTGCTCCAGTCTGGTCGATAAATACCGGAGCTCCCGGTCAATGACGGCAATTCGCTGTTTAGCTGATTCATTGTCTTTTTGACTAATGAGTGACGCACGCTCTTTATCCAGCGCCATTGCATTACTTTCTAATGCTTTTAATCCAGCGGGTGACACATAATTAGGATGAGGGCTAACAGGTCGTTCTGGTAGGTCGGTACCTGCATGCTCTAAATCATCTTCTTTTACAAACCCGCGGCTCATTATTCCCACTCTATGGTTGCTGGTGGTTTGCCAGAAATATCGTAAACGACACGATTAATTCCTTTGACTTCATTGATAATACGATTAGAAACTTTACCTAGCAGACTATAGGGCAACTCTGCCCAGTGCGCTGTCATAAAGTCACTGGTAATCACCGCACGTAAAGCAACAACATAATCATAAGTCCTGCCATCACCCATTACACCCACTGATTTTACAGGTAAAAACACAGTGAATGCCTGGCTGGTCAAGTCATACCAGCTTTTACCGGTCACTTTATCAATTGTGTTGCGCAGCTCTTCAATAAAAATTGCATCAGCGTGTTGTAGCAATAGCGTATATTCACGTTTGACCTCACCCAAAATGCGAACACCTAATCCAGGACCGGGAAAAGGATGGCGATATACCATCTCACGCGGTAGACCTAGTGCAACCCCTAGTTCACGTACTTCATCTTTGAACAAATCACGTAATGGTTCTAATAATTTAAGGCCTAACTTTTCTGGTAAACCACCAACATTATGATGGCTCTTAATGGTGACAGCTTTTTTAGATTTTGCACCACCAGATTCAATGACATCTGGGTAAATCGTTCCTTGAGCCAACAATTTGGCATTGGCGCATTTCTTGGCTTCAGCTTGAAACACATCAACAAACTCTGCACCAATAATTTTACGTTTAGCTTCTGGGTCACTCACTCCTTCGAGTTTATGCATAAACGCATCAATAGCGTTGACACGAATGACCTTTGCATGGAGTTGACCAGCAAACATCTCCATGACCATATCGCCTTCATTAAGTCGTAGTAAACCATGATCAACAAAAACGCAAGTCAATTGATCACCAATAGCGCGGTGAATAAGCGCCGCTGCTACGCTGGAATCAACCCCACCTGAAAGACCTAAAATAACTTCTTCATCACCTACTTGCGCCTTGATATTGGCGACAGCTTCGGCAATATAATCACCCATCACCCAGTCTGGTTTCGCTTTACATATGCCCAACACAAAGCGCTCCAGAATTGCTTGTCCTTGTTTGGTATGGGTCACTTCTGGGTGGAACTGCACACCGTAAAACTGACGCGTTTCATCTGCAATAGCGGCAAAAGGCGTTGTTTCATTACTGCCAATCACTTTGAAACCTTCTGGTAGTTTCGTTACTTTGTCGCCGTGGCTCATCCATACATCTAATAAACCATGACCTTCAGCATTTGTTTCATCTTGCAAAGCGCGGAAGAGGGCAGAGTGACCACGTGCACGCATCTGTGCATAACCGAACTCACGTTTTGTACCAGCTTCTACTTTACCACCTAACTGTTGCGCCATGGTTTGCATACCATAACAAATACCAAGTACTGGTACACCAAGCTCAAATGTAATTTCGGGCGCCTTGTCTGTCGCTTCATCGTAAACACTGGCATGGCTACCAGATAAAATGATGCCGTCAGCGCCAAAATCACGCACAAATTCATTGGATACATCACAGGGATGTATTTCACAATAAACATGCGCTTCCCTTATACGTCTAGCAATTAGCTGTGTGACCTGAGAGCCGAAATCAAGAATCAGTATTTTTGAGTGGTTCATGAAAATGCCATTAAAAAATTTGGGCAAACAGCCTACAACTGGTTTGCCCAATATTTGGTTGCAAAATTTAGTTTACGCGGTAATTTGGCGCTTCTTTTGTAATTTGTACGTCATGGACGTGCGATTCTTGCATGCCAGCACTGGTTACTTGTACAAATTCCGCTTTCTCGCGCATTTCAGTAATGGTTCTAGCACCAACATAGCCCATCGAAGCACGTAATCCACCCATTAATTGATGGATGACGGCAATTACACTGCCTTTGTAAGGAACGCGACCTTCAATACCTTCTGGTACTAATTTATCTGCATTACCATTATTCTCTTGGAAGTAGCGATCGCTAGAGCCTTTTTTCATCGCACCAATAGAGCCCATACCGCGATATGACTTATAAGAGCGGCCTTGATAAAGTTCAACTTCACCTGGCGCTTCCTCAGTACCCGCAAACATGCCACCTAACATTACACTGTAAGCACCCGCTGCAATCGCTTTAGAAATATCACCAGAGAAGCGGATGCCACCATCTGCAATAAACGGGATGCCAGTACCTCTTAGTGCCGCCTCAACATTCGCAATTGCTGTTATCTGTGGAATACCAACACCTGCCACGATACGCGTCGTGCAAATAGAACCTGGGCCAATGCCAACTTTAACGCAGTCTGCACCTGCATCCACTAATGCTTTAGCCGCATCTGCCGTTGCAATATTGCCGCCAATAACCTCAATATTCGGATAGTTTTTCTTCACCCAAGCTACTCTGTCTAATACGCCTTGTGAGTGACCATGTGCGGTATCAACAACAATAACATCGACCCCTGCATCAGCAAGTGCTGCTACTCGTTCTTCTGTTCCTTCTCCTACACCCACAGCAGCACCAACGCGTAAACGGCCTTTGCTATCTTTTGATGCATTGGGGTGGTCACTTGACATTTGAATGTCTTTAACCGTGATTAAGCCCTTAAGTGTATCGTTATCATCAATAACAAGGACACGCTCCAAGCGATAGCGATGCAAGAGTTCAATCGCTTCTTCAAGTGGGGCACCATCTTTGATCGTGACTAAACGCTCACGAGGCGTCATAATATTTTTAATTGGTTGATCAAGGTTATTTTCGAAACGTAAGTCCCGGTTAGTTACAATCCCAACAACCTTATCGTTATCAACTACAGGTAAGCCGGAAATTTTGTGCAATTCAGTCAGTTCCAGTACGTCACGTACTGTCATATGGCTTTGAATCGTAACTGGATCATTCACAATGCCAGATTCAAATCGTTTCACACGGGAAACATGAGCTGCTTGTTTAATCGCAGACATATTTTTATGGATAACACCCAGTCCACCTTCTTGTGCTAACGCAATGGCGAAAGGGGCTTCTGTAACGGTATCCATCGCAGCAGAAACCAATGGGATGTTAAGTCTAATATTGCGCGTGAATTGCGTACTTAAATCAACTTCACGTGGCATAACCACAGAGTGCGCAGGAACTAATAAAACATCATCGAATGTAAGAGCTTGTTGCAGCAAACGCATCAGTAATCCTTTATTGCAAAACGCGATTATACAGAATAGTTTGCTAAGCTGCGAGTGCAAGATTATCTTTTCAGCTGATTGATTTACAACAAAGTCAACTTTACGTTCATGCGCGCGTTTATTGTTATTGTCAAATGCGTTAGGCATACTGTAATCTAAGATATTAGCAGCAACAGTTGCTGATAATTAAAAGGGTCTGCTATGAAAGTGCAACAAATATTATATTCACTCTGCTTGGTAGCGTTGGTATTGCCAATTGCAGCCAGTGCACAAATATATAAATGGAAAGATAAAGATGGCGTGATACGCTACTCTGATATGCCACCACCACCCAATGTTGAAGTTGAGACAATTGGTAAATCAGCGAAAGATCCCTATGCCAGAGCAAAAGCTTCACAAGCAGCAGAAACGCAAGGTACAGTAAAAAACAGTGAGGCTGGTGCAGTGGCACCACCAGATAAAAAAGATGAAGTCGTTGATCCTTCTGTTGATCCTAAGCAAGCACAAACTCAAAAAGCTGAGATGGAAAGACAGAAAAAGCTTGACCAGCAAAAACAAGCAAAAATAGATGCTGAAAACTGCAGCGCAGCGAGGGCAAATTATCAAACTTATTTACAAGGCGGGCGCGTTTATAAAATTAATGAAAAAGGTGAGCGCGTGTTTATGGGTGATGAAGACTTAGCTGCAGGTAAAGCGCAAGCACAAGCTGAGATTAATCAATATTGCAAATAATTAATTAAGCATGTTCATCAGGCGGAGCATCCCCTCCGCCTTTTTTCATGATTTTCCCATCAGCAGCGCGCTGCTTTCTCACTTCTTTAGGGTCAGCAATCAAAGGCCGGTAGATTTCCACACGGTCCATATGTCTTAATGGTGTATCAAGCTTGGTAAGCTTGCCAAAGATGCCCACTTGATTTTTGGCTAAATCAATTTCTGGGAACTTGCTAATAATATTAGAAGCTTGTATTGCTTGCTCGGCTGTGGTTTCTGGCGCAACCTGAATAGGAATAATGAGTTGCTGATGAGGCAGGGCATAGGCCACCTCAACTGTGATATGGTCTCCACTATTTGCTGCTGTACTCATACTATTCAATCCCTTTTATTAGCGTAAATTTTATCTGCCTGCACAACAAAGCTATCAACAAATGTCGTCGCAATATGGTTAAAAACAGGGGAGATTAATCTTTCTAAAAAGCCGTTGGCAAATTCGTAATTTAATCTAAATTCAATTTTACAGGCATCTGGTTTTAATTCAATAAAGCGCCAATCACCTTCCAGATGTTTAAATGGACCATCTTTGAGTTTAATATCCATGTGGTCTGGAAACGACTTACTATTGATGGTAGTAAAATTTTGTTTGATGCCGTGATAATTAATATGCAGGGTTGCACTAGTGCTGATGTCTGTTCTTTCTAGCAAATCAACACCGCCGCACCAAGGCAAAAACCGCGGGTAATCTTCTACTTGATCAACTAAATTAAACATCTCCTTGGCAGAGTGCATGACTAAAACTGTTTTTTCTACCTTATTCATCCAAGCTGTTCTTTTTAAACTAGCGTAAAATACACATTTTAAGCTATTTAGCGTTAACACATGAGTATTGCCCAAAATAAAAAAGCATTTTTTGATTACTTTATCGAAGAAAAGTACGAAGCTGGAATCGTTCTAGAAGGCTGGGAGGTCAAAGCCATTCGCGATAATCGCGTCAACATTAAAGAAGCCTACGTAGTTATTATGCGTGGAGAGGTCTACTTAATTGGCTGCCATATTAACCCTTTAGGTATGGCATCTACCCATGTGCGACCTGATTCGACAAGAACACGTAAACTATTGTTGCATAATGAAGAAATCGCTAAGCTGATTGGTAAGGTTGAACGGTCAGGCTACACCTTGGTTCCTTTAGACTTGCACTTTAGCAAAGGCCGAATTAAAGCGACCATAGGCCTAGCAAAAGGTAAAAAACAGCATGATAAACGCGACACAATTAAGCAAAGAGATTGGGAGCGCGATAAAGCCCGTATTATGCGCGCGCACAATAAATAACGATTTATTGGTTATGCAGTTTTTGAAGCACTTTAGGTAGCAAACTAGGTAAATCCTCAGCAATTAAGCCCAAACCAAATAATTTTGCCGCTTCGCCATGCATCCAAACAGCTGCCGCAGAAGCCTCAAAGGCGGGCATACCTTGTGCAATTAACCCAGCAATCATGCCTGCTAACACATCGCCAGAACCGCCTGTTGCCAGTGTAGGTGGTGCATTATCATTGATAATTGTTTGACCATCGGGCGCTGCAATAATCGTTTCGCTACCTTTTAGTACGATCACAGCACCTGAATCTTTTGCTGCTTGTTGCGCGGTTACCATGCGGTCTTCTGTCAAATTGAATAAGCGTTTAAATTCACCTTCGTGTGGTGTGAGTACACAATTTGCATGCAGATAGTTGGTCAGCACACGCACATCATCTTGAAAAGCCGTAATTGCATCGGCATCCAGTACAACTGGGAGAGATGTAGCTAATAACTTTAGTGATTGCATCCGAGTATCGTCAGTTACACCAGCACCAGGGCCAATCAAAAAGCTAGTAATCCGCGTATTGATAATGGATTGATTGAAGGATTCAATATCATCAAAACTCCTAACCATGATGCTAGTTAAGGCACTCGCATAAACTGTAAAAGCTATCTGTGGTACAAGCAAAGTCGTCACGCCGCTGCCAATTCTTGCCGCTGCACAAGCCGATAGCCTAGAGGCGCCTGTCAATAATTGCCCACCAACAACTAAGGTGTGACCGCGCGTATACTTATTGCTCGTAGCATCAATTGTCGGTAGTAATGATAGCCACTTCTCTGGGGTGTTTCGATAGCTTGGCCCATATTTCTTCAGCATTGTAGCGCCTCATTTCTAAATAACGATTTGGTGATTTATTATAGCAGGGACATAAAAAAACGTTACCAGCATATTTGCGCGTATAATTATGGATTGGGTGAACTATTTACCGTCATCTAAGTCTTATAAAGACACTGTAATATGATTGCAACACACAAGGGGCTGACTAGGTTTCGACGTGGGTTACAAAGCATGCAGGGCATACCGAGGATCAGGCTACCTCGTAAATCCATCTGAAAAACGTATAGTCGCAAACGACGAAACTTACTCTCTAGCTGCTTAAACCAGCTGGACGCTGCACTACCTCTCCCGTGGGGTAGATGGCCTTAAAACCAACGCAGTGTCATTTACACGGGATATGTGATGTATTGGGTTACTTAATACTTCATTAAATCCAAGGTAACTCGTTTTGTAGACGCTTGTCGGTTGGTGGATGCAGAATTAAAGACAACAACCAGACTAAGTATGTAGAACTGTCTGTGGAGGGCTTGCGGACGCGGGTTCGATTCCCGCCTGCTCCACCATAAATTAGTATCATTTGATATCATGATACGCCTGAAACCCCCATCCTTTATACCTTTGGGGGTTTTTTGTTGTCTCATATTGTCTCATACCATATCTTGACATACCCCAACTTAATGGGGTAATTTATGGGGTATAGCTACTTTATTTAAATAAGGTTACCCCAAATGCCGCTAACTGCTACAGCAGTCCGTAATGCAAAGCCAAAGGATAAGGCATATAAGTTATATGATGAGGCGGGTTTATTTATGCAAGTTACCCCAGCTGGGGGTAAGTGGTGGCGCTTTAAATACCGCTTTAATGCTAAAGAAAAGTTATTATCGCTGGGTGTATTTCCTGATGTGTCATTGAGTGATGCTAGGCAAAAGAGAGATGAGGCTAGAAAATTACTCGCTCAATCAACGCCAGT
>CAXIBZ010000076.1:0-7639 GCA_964022105.1 uncultured Methylophilaceae bacterium | reverse complement strand
ACCTTATTGCTATTTGTCGTTCGCCAGAAGTTCGCTGGCAATGTTGATGTATTTACCAATTAGATCGCTATTCACCCGTGCAACAAAATCATCTAAATTTAAATCAATGTCTTCCATTGTTGCGTTCAACTTAGCCGCATAGTAATAGCGTAGATACTCAGGTTTTTTAACATGCTCCAAGTAACTACGTGCTGTGATGAAAGTGCCTCGTGATTTGGACATTTTCTCGCCATTCACCGTTAAAAAACCATGTGCAAAAATCTGTGTTGGTGTACGGTATCCGCTATATTCCAGCGTTGCTGGCCAAAAAAGTGCATGAAAATATAAAATGTCTTTACCAATAAAATGATAAAGCTCCGTCTTGCTTCCTGCTTTCCAATATTCATCAAAGTCTAAACTCTGCTGATCGCAAAGGTTTTTGAAACTCGCCATATAGCCAATGGGTGCATCTAGCCATACATAAAAATATTTCCCCGGTGCATCTGGAATCTCAAATCCAAAATAAGGTGCATCGCGTGAAATATCCCAATCATTTAAACCATTTTCAAACCACTCACCCATCTTATTAGCAGCTTCACCTTGTAATGTGCCACTTCTGGTCCATTTTTTTAAGAAATCTTCGCAATCTGAGAGTTTAAAAAAGTGATGCTCTGTTTCTTTTCTAACCGGCGTCGCACCAGAGACAGCAGAATAGGCATTAATCAGCTCTGTTGGGTTATAGGTTGCGCCACACACTTCACAGGAGTCGCCATATTGGTCTTTTGCATGACACTTAGGGCATTCTCCTTTAATGAAACGATCTGGCAAGAACATGTTTTTCACAGGATCGTAAAACTGCTCGATTGTTTTTACTGCAATTTTGCCGTTAGCTTTTAGCGCAAGATATATATTTTGGGATAGGGTTTTGTTTTCCTCTGAATTGGTCGAATAGTAGTTATCAAATGCAACAAAGAATTCAGTAAAATCTGCAGCATGTTCTTGGTGCACGCCTTCAATCAATGCTTCTGGCGTAATACCCTCTTTTTCGGCACGCAGCATAATGGGTGTGCCGTGCGTATCATCTGCACACACATAATGTACCGTATGCCCCTGCATTTTTTGGAAACGTACCCAAATATCAGTCTGGATATACTCTACTAAATGGCCTAAATGAATACTGCCGTTGGCATAAGGAAGTGCGGAGGTAACAAGAATTTTGCGTGACATGGTAAATGAACCGATTATGCTTAAAAGCCCCATTTTAACAAATGCACGTCAGTTAACCTATGACTTAGTATAAATTAAGTATTGTCATGAAAGCTTTATGTATTTGTCATATTTATTAAAAAAAACTGCTACAAGATAGTCACAATTCAATTTCAAATGGTCATGAAGAATTCAGATGATTATTGTCACCGATACTTTTGAACAAACTAACGGCGTTTCAACCACCTACAAAAATATCAAGCGAATCGCTAGATCACGTCAATTAGCATTCAAAGTTATCCACCCCAGCCTTTTTAAGTGGGTGCCGATGCCTTTCTATCCAGAGATACAATTGGCTACGCAGCCATGTCGCTTATGGCGATTACTTAACCGTATGAACCCACCGCAACTACATATTGCTACAGAGGGTATTCTGGGCATAGTCGCTAGAATCTGGTGTCGTGTAAAAAATAAACCATTTACCACTTCTTATCACACGCAGTTTCCTGAGTATCTCAATGTATATTGCAAAATTCCGCTTAGTTGGACTTATAGTTACCTCAGACGTTTTCATTCCCCAGCAAAAACAACATTTGTAACAACTGAAACCATGCGTAAACAATTAGCTGAACGTGGATTTAAACGCTTAACAGTGTGGACACGTGGTGTATCGGAGCAGCTCAAAAGCGACAAACCATTTCCAAAACCGCAAGCCAAACCGAAAGTGCTAAATGTGGTCCGAGTGAGTAAAGAAAAAAATTTAGACGCACTGTGTAAACATCAAGACACTTATGATATTTCGATTGTTGGCGATGGACCTTATATGGAAACACTGAAAAAAAATATAACAAAGTCAGCTTTTTAGGTTATAAGTTCGGTAAAGATCTCGCTGATATTTATACTGAACATGATGTTTTTGCCTTCCCATCGCGGACAGATACCTTTGGGATTGTAATGATAGAGGCGATGTGTAATGGCTTACCTGTCGCTGGTTATCAAGTGCCTGGCCCTATTGATGTGATAGAGCCAGGGGTAACAGGACATATGAGTGATGAATTGCAAATCGCTATCAGTCAATGTAAACAACTCAATCGCCACACCATCAAAGAAAAAGCTAGAGCGCAATGGAGTTGGGCAAAATGTTTTGATATTTTTTCCAAACACTTTCATGCTTAAGTTGGGCCTACGAACGCTTTTTTTTATTGTTAGGTACATGACGTAAAGGGTGACTTCCGTTAAAATACCTGAATTATTTAGTCAGGATTTACTGCATGGCCATTACCGAATTACTCATCCAAAGCACACTTAAATTATGCATAGACCCCAATACCGAGAAAGATTTTATTAGTAGCAAGTCGGTTAAAAATATTCAAATCAATGGCAATGATGTGAGTCTGGATATCGTACTTGGTTATCCAGCGAATAGCGTCTTAGATGACATTAAGCAACTTGTTATCAATGATTTAAAAGCAATAGATGGTATTGGTCATATCAATGTCAATATTGGAAGCCGCATCGCTGCACACAAGGTGCAGCAAGGTGTTAATTTATTACCCAATGTTAAAAATGTAATAGCAGTCGCATCTGGTAAAGGAGGTGTCGGCAAATCAACCACATCCGTCAATTTAGCACTTGCCCTTGCGGCAGAAGGTGCAACGGTTGGTCTACTCGACGCTGACATTTACGGCCCTAGCCAACCACAAATGCTTGGTTTAAGTGGCAGACCAGACAGTCAAGACGGTAAAAGCATAGAGCCCATGGAGGCACATGGCATTCAGGCAATGTCTATTGGTTTTTTAGTGGAAACAGACACCCCCATGGTTTGGCGTGGGCCGATGGTCACTGGTGCGCTTGAGCAGTTATTGCGTGATACAAAATGGCGCGATTTGGACTATTTAGTTATCGACCTACCCCCAGGTACAGGTGATATTCAACTTACCCTCGCACAAAAGATCCCTGTCACAGGTGCAATCATCGTCACCACGCCCCAAGACATTGCACTACTGGATGCGCGAAAAGGTTTAAAGATGTTTGAAAAAGTCGGTATTCCAATTCTTGGCATTGTAGAAAACATGAGTACGCATATTTGCTCAAAATGCGGGCACGAGGAACATATCTTTGGTGCTGGTGGTGGCGAAATCATGTGTAAAGACTACAATGTTGATTTGTTAGGCAGTTTACCGTTAGATATTACTATCCGAGAACAAACAGACGGTGGAAAACCAACGGTGATTGCTAGCCCAGTAGTAAAGTCCCTAATATTGTGATTCAGAACACTTAATAAAAAAGGCGCAAACAGCGCCTTTTTTATTACTGACAATTCGTTATTTCAACGCAACGCCATAACAATACACATCAGCACCTTTTTTCCCAGTCACCAATGTAGCAGGAATTGAAACGCCTTTGCGCCAATTGTCTACCGCTTCTTGCTTGCCCGAGCCTGTCACCAGAAACATGACTTCATGAGCGTTATTCAATCGATTTTGACTCATTGTGATACGGTTAGCTGGCGGTTTGGGTGCATCAAAAACAGGCACAGCATCCGCACTATTATCAACCGCTTGGTTCGGGAATAGGCTTGCAGTATGGCCATCTTCACCCAAGCCAAGAATGACCAAATCAAAAGTGCGCACACCCTTTAACGTATTAGTGTAGGCTTTTGCACCTTCAATATTACCTAGCTCAGCTGGTATATCGTGGATCTGACTTTCAGGAATCGCCACCTTGCTTAACCAGACATCCCGCGCCATTTTGCTATTGCGCTCTTCATGGTCAACTGGAAGGCACCGATCATCATTATGAAAAATATGCCATTTTGACCAATCAACCTGCTGATCGCTTAATAATTGATAAACAGCTTTTGGTGTGCTTCCGCCTGCCAGAACGACATAAAAACTACCGTACTGCTGAATAGCCTTATCAGCGGACTCAAGAATTCGGCTTAGTGCTGCTTGATTGATTGCTTCTTGTGTATCAAAGGAATGCCATCGAGTGGCAGATTGCTGCGTCATATTACAAAAAACCTTACTTTTATTTGATTACTATTATTAAGTCATGCGATTGCATTTGCTATAATTATACTTGTTCTTACACTAAAACCGGTTGAAAAATGACTAAAAAAATTGATCCATGCACCTTGGTCCTATTTGGTGCCAGTGGTAACTTATCACGTGTTAAATTAATGCCTGGCTTATATCGCCTGGATTCATTGGGTAGACTCCCAGATGATATGAAAATATTGTCAGTAGGACGCTCACCTTTATCACAAGCGGAATGGCAAGCAGAAGTCCGTGGCATGCTTGAAGCCAAATTTTATAACGGTCTAGATGAAGCAGTGTTTAAACGCTTTGTCGCAAGAAATCACTATCAAGTAAACGCCTCTGGTGACGCAAATGCGATGGATAAGTTAAAAGCAACACTAAGTGATGAAGCAGTTTTCCCGCAAAACCTCGCATTTTTCTTATCAATCCGTCCTGTAGACTTTGCTACTGTTGTTGAACAACTCGCTAGTGTGGGGCTAACAGATGAAAGCCAATATTGGCGTCGTGTTTTGATTGAGAAGCCGTTTGGTACTGACTTGGAAAGTGCAGAAGCCTTGCAAGCATCGATTACCAAACATTTAAAAGAACATCAAATTTATCGTATTGATCACTACCTTGGCAAAGCAGCTATCCAAAATATTATGCTGACACGCTTTGCCAACCATATGTTCGAACCGATATGGAATAGTGAACATATTGACCATGTGCAGATTACCAACAATGAAACCCTAGGCGTTGGTGATCGTACCGAGTTTTACAATAATACTGGTGCTTTGCGCGACATGGGACAAAGCCATTTATTACAAACCTTAGCCTTAGTCGCTATGGAAAAACCTGAAAACTTCCAACCTGAAAGCATTCGTGCTGAAAAAATCAAACTGCTTCAATCGATTCGCGCGATTGATACAGACAACTTAGGTAATCAAGCATTCCGTGCGCAATATAAGGAAGGTCATGCACCAGCTAGAGATGGTCACGCAGAACACGTGAAAGGCTATTTGCAAGAGCTAGGTCACGATAGTCAGGTCGAAACCTACGCAGCTGTCAAATTGTTCATCGATAACCCACGGTGGAAAGGTGTGCCATTTTACATTCGCACAGGTAAGCGTATGCACGATGGTGGTACAGCGATATCCATCCGCTTTAAAAAGGCACCGATGGTTCTAAAGGATAGTCAACAACAGAACTGGTTGATTTTAAGCATTCAACCCAAAGAAAGCCTCAAGCTTGAAATTCAAACTAAGGTGCCTGGTTTGGACATTCTCACAAGATCAATCAGCATGGATGGCGCATTGCGCCTAGAGAGTGATGATAGTGTCGACTCATATGAAACATTACTACTCAACTTAGTTGAAGGTGACCCATCACAGTTTTTGCATATCGATGAAGTTAAAGCACAATGGAAGCTCATTGATCCAATCGTCAAAAGCTGGGCAGAAGACACATCACCCGTTCATCAATATACAGCGGGTAGTCGTGACCCTAAAGAGTCTGGTGTTATTTTTGAATCAGAAGACCAATTCTGGCGTTACAGCATAGAGCTGGGTGGTGATTCACATTAGATTTGTTTAAGTATCTTTAAAAAAATTGCAACGATGGCAGCATTTATTGTTATCATTTTGCATTAAGCAAAAGCGGGGTTATTACCCCGCTTTTTACCTTGGAAACGAGGCCATCAACATTTAACAAAACAAGGTTTTTGCGTAATTATGAGTATAAAGTCAGATAAATGGATACGCCGCATGGCAGAAGAACATGGCATGATTGAACCGTTCGAGCCAAAGCAAGTCAAAACATCAAAAGAAGGTGAGCGCCTAGTATCTTACGGCACATCTAGCTACGGCTATGATATTCGCTGTTCTAGAGAGTTTAAATTATTTACGAACTTGAACAGTACAATTGTTGACCCAAAAAATTTCGACCCAAACTCTTTTGTTGAAGTTGAGGCAGATTATTGCATTATCCCACCTAACTCATTTGCATTAGCACGTACAGTTGAATATTTCCGAATACCGCGCAATGTCTTAACAGTTTGCTTAGGAAAATCAACTTATGCGCGTTGCGGCATTATTGTGAATGTCACCCCTTTTGAGCCTGAGTGGGAAGGTTATGTAACACTAGAATTTAGCAATACAACGCCATTACCAGCAAAAATTTATGCGAATGAAGGCTGTGCACAAGTATTATTTTTTGAAGCTGATGATGATGATATATGTGAAACAAGTTATAAAGACCGTGGTGGTAAATACCAAGGCCAAGTCGGCGTTACATTACCAAAAACATAGGTAAACCATATGAAATTTAGATTTCCAGTCGTTATTATTGATGAAGACTTTCGTACTGACAATTCTTCTGGCTTGGGCATACGTGTTCTAGCCAAAGCTATTGAAGATGAAGGCATAGAAGTCATCGGCGTTACTAGTTATGGTGACGTAGCATCTTTTGCACAACAACAAAGTCGTGCCTCAGCCTTTATTCTCTCTATTGACGATGAAGAAATTGTAGAAGAAAAACCTGAAGCGATTAATGCGTTACGCACGTTTGTTGAAGAGATTCGATATCGCAATGACGATATTCCTATCTTCTTACATGGTGAAACACGCACAAGCCGACACATACCTAATGATGTGCTAAGGGAGTTACACGGCTTCATTCATATGTACGAAGACACGCCAGAATTCATCGCGCGCATGATTATTCGTGAAGCAAAAACTTATCTGGATAGTCGCTCACCACCATTCTTTAAGGCGCTCACACAATACGCTGCAGATGGCTCTTACTCATGGCACTGCCCAGGTCACTCTGGTGGCGTTGCATTTTTAAAATCGCCAGTTGGTCAAATGTTTCATCAATTTTTTGGTGAAAACATGCTACGTGCAGATGTTTGTAATGCAGTTGATGAGCTAGGACAACTGCTCGACCATACTGGACCAATTGCCGCCTCAGAACGCAATGCTGCCCGTATCTACAAATGTGACCATCTGTACTTTGTCACAAACGGCACATCAACATCAAATAAAATTGTTTGGAACTCAACGGTCGCACCAGGCGATATTGTTGTTGTTGATCGTAATTGTCATAAATCAGTTTTGCACGCCATTATCATGACGGGCGCTATCCCTGTATTTCTGATGCCAACAAGAAACCATTTCGGCATTATTGGTCCCATTCCGAAGAGCGAGTTTGAATGGGAAAATATTCAAAAGAAAATTGAGCAAAACCCCTTCATTAAAAATAAGAACGCTAAACCACGTGTACTCACAATCACGCAATCAACTTATGATGGCGTTTTGTATAACGTTGAAGAAATTAAAGAAATGCTTGACGGCAAAATTGATACGTTACATTTTGACGAAGCATGGCTGCCGCACGCTACGTGCCAGGGCTTTTATGGTGACTAGCACGCAATTGGT
>CAXIBZ010000075.1:0-7696 GCA_964022105.1 uncultured Methylophilaceae bacterium | reverse complement strand
CTTGATCACGCAGTCGTAAACTATTTTCACGTTGTTTTACTTGGTTGGCTAAATTAACATCCGCCATATGTTGAAAAGCGTAATACCATTTCCAATGAAAGCGTCCAGTCACTGGCGGTGTATTTGCCCATTGTGGATAGTGCTTGTAAAACGGGTTTAAAGTGTCGATTTTGGGTAAATCCCAAGCGTTGTGAACCAGTTGGCGGTGTTGTAGTGCTATTTCACTACCTTCTTGTACAGGGTAACGATGGTGTAGCCAAAGCTGTGCAATATTCGGCAATATGATACAAATGCATAACCAGATGCTGGCTAACAACATGGCATTAAAGTTGGCATTTTTTGCTTGATGACGCAGGCTAACGATGGCGCAAATAGCCGTCCAAAACCAACTATAGAGCAAGGTAACAAAGGTAACTTGTAACAATGAAGAAGTTGCAAGGCCAGTTATGTTAGCAAAAAAGATAACGGGTAGAATAAAAGTAGCCAATACCAAAATCCAGCGTAGCAGTATGCGCCTTGCCCAAAAGCGCACTGTGCTTTTTATCATGGTGCCTAAAAAAATGGCGCGTTGTGCTTGAATTTCGCTAGCTTTAAGATCGTGCATGAAAGCGATGCAAATAAGCGGCATGAAAAATACTAACCAAAAGGCATAGTCAAATGCGCCTAGCATGACATATTCGGGATGATGCGACTCACCGTCGTATAGTTGACCCTGCAAGCCAAGTAAGCGAATACGTTGTACATATGGGGTGACTAAGCGGTTACCAAGGGCAATAAAACTCCACTCGCTTGGGTGGTGGTAAACATGATGAAACACGTAATAGCCAACATCGCCAGCGTCTATCTTGCCATCTTGATGGTGACTACTTAATGCTTGCATTTGACTTGCGTGCTGGCGCTGCTCTTCTAATTGACTATGTTGAATTTGCGCGTGTATATGTTGGATGTTTTGCCAGCCATTCAATAGACTAAGACTACTTAATAATGCGCTAATCACGAGTAATAGCACGATACTACGTTGTTTTAATAATAAGATCAGTTCTTGTTTCATAGACGCTTAATGACCCTAGAAAGCAACCATAATGGGGCTAAAACCCATGCCAACAACACCAGTAATCCTGAAATGATAGCGACTTTGCTGACACTTAAATGGGATAAATGAATAGCAGGGCGAGGTGCATTTTTCCAAAAATCGGCTGAGACACGGGTGTTTTTATCATCATGCTGATGGACTTTTTCAGTATGAATTTGGTTAAGGTATTGAATTAATTGATAACGGCGATCTTCTGCTTGTGCTAAAAAAGCTAAGTGATGGGCTAAATCATTACCACTGCTGGCCATATGGATGTACTGCATTGCTAGCGCGGGGCTCAGCCACAGCCAAGCACGGATGCTAGCGTTTTGTTTTTGTAGTTGTGCTTGATGTTGCGCTTGTTGTTCTCGATACACTTGCGTGGTTAAACGCTCACCTTCTTGCATGAGTAAGCCATTGTAATTAACGGGCATGTCTTCCGTGCTGTCTACGCCATATTGCTTAAGTAGATTAGCCTTGAATGCTGCAAAGTGCGGATCATCTGGATTGTGGCTGTCACCGATGCTTTTTAACTTCTCTTCGGCATGGTATTCGGCCTCACTACGCGGTTGCGTAGGGTAGGCAATTTGCGCAGCATTGGCTAAGCCCTTTGGCACTATGATGCAAATGCAGACCCATAACAATAGCAAGGTTAATAGCGCGCCATGTGCTTGCTTACTTTGCCAAGATACCAATATCACTAGCCAACACCAGCCAGCAATATAAATGATTTGTGCGATGAGTAAAGTAAAGAGTCTGACTAATGCTTGGTCGCTACCCCAAATCCAAACTAAGGTTAATGTTGCTTGAATCAATACTAGCAATAGTAATGGTATGCATAATGCCAGCCATTTTCCCAATGCAATATGCCAAGCATTAGTGCCATTGCCACGTAAATACGCTAATGTGCCAGTTGTTTTTTCACTGGTAATGCTGGCATAGCCAATCATGATTAAGCATAGAGGCATCCACCACTGTACGATCATGGCAGGCGTAATGAGCGGAAATCGACCTAAACTGGTTGCTTCTGTAGCTGGGTTAAAGTTGGCACTATTTAAGCGATGGGCTTCCAAATAAACCAAATGGCCAGATTGATCGAGAATGCCAGGTTCAATCACACTCAGAGGGTGTATGGGCTTGGCAACAAAATCACCATAATGTGAAACGCGATGCGGATGACGGTCTGGTTGTGATTGCCAGTCTTGCTGACTTTTTTGTGAAACAGTAGCAACGGCACGTGCGTGGTCTTGCCAATGGAGGTGTGCAGCAAATGTCGCAATCATCCATAAAGTGACAAGGATTATCATCAGTAAAAAAGGTATACGCGTGCGCCAATAACGCAGCCATTCATTGCGCATGATGGCAATTACGGGGTTGTGGGTCATGCTACGCCTTGATATAAATGCGTTAAGCGGTCTATCGTGAGCCTTGTTGGGTCTAAAGTCACAGGGGTTAAAAGCCCGTTTGATAACATCAATAACTGATCAGAAAATGCAATCGCCGATAAAATATCGTGCGTCACAACAAGTACGCCCAAGCCATCGTTTTTACATTGCACAATCAGCTGGTTAAGCTCTTCTGTAGCCTGCGGATCTAAGCCTGAATTGGGTTCATCCATCAGTAGTAATTTAGCTTGTTTTGCTAATGCTAACGCAAGCATGACTTTTTGCTTCATGCCTTTAGAGTAGTCAGCACAAGGCTTATGCCATGCTTGCTGGTTTAAACCCACTTGGCTTAAGTGGGTTGCAACGACATTGTTGCTTATTTTGATATCAGCTAGGCTTAGAAAATAGTTGATGTTTTCTATGGCGGATAAATGCCCATAAACGGCTGCTTGCTCAGGCACATAAGCCAGTTGATGCCTTGCAAACAAAGCTTGGTTTTGCACAGGATGGCCAAAAATCTCTATCTCCCCATCCAACTGTGCGCTTTTGTCATTGAGCCCAAGAATACATTTAAGTAACGTTGATTTGCCCGTACCATTACTGCCTAAGATAGCAACCACTTGACCGCTTTCGACGGTCAAGTTGATGGCATTCAGTACTTTTTTATCAGCAAATGCACAAGAAAACTGTTTGATTGTGAGCAGGCTCATGCCGTCCTTTTAAAAATCTAGGGTTGCCGTTAGTGTAAAGTTTCTACCTGCACCTGGAGCGAAGTTTAAGTTTGCCCCTGTGCTGGTAAAATCGTATACATACTCATAATCTTTATCAAAAATATTATTAGCTTGTAAGCTTACTCTACCCCAGTTGGTGTTGTAATCAATATTGGCATTGGTGAGTGTATATGCGCCATATTTACCCCCCAAGTTGTTTTCGTTAACGTAATAGGCACCTTGCCTATCTACGTGCACGCGGGCAATCCAGTGGCTATTTGGGGTGAGTTGCACGCCAACTGACGCAGTATGATCGGGGATGCCACGAATGCGATTACCGTCAATATTACGGTTGTTTTCTGGACCTTTCACTATTTTCTGATTGATGAGCGATATGTTGCCCCACAGTGACCATATATCGTTGAGTGTGACATCAAAGCTACCGTCGATACCTTGACGTTTAGTTTCACCGAGTAACTCTCTCGTACCATCTACAGGCATAAATTCATCTTTAGCTTTTTGTTGCCAGTATGAAACCCGCGTATTGAAGTTGTTTGCCCAAGCGCTTTTTAGGCCAAATTCCCAGCCATCATTTATACCTACATTAACATCTATCGTTCCGTTTCTGGTGTTTAGGTCAGTCCCCAGCGGTGTTTGAAATGAACGTCCAGCATTAAAGAACAATGTTTGATCATCAGTAATATTGGCAAAAATATTAAATTTCGGCTGATAAATCGTTTGATTTTTTAACATCGTGGTTGGTAGCACAGTGTTGTTATTCACAAATCTGTTATTCGCATCAATACTCAGGTGGTCAACACGATATGCAAAGTTCCAGCGTAACCAATCGAGTGGGGTATGCTCAAATTTTGCGAAAATACCTTGCGCGGTAAAGTCGTAATCTGCATCGCGGCGAACCACAGTTAAACGTCTGCGAAACTCTTCTACCTCTTGGTGTTCAATATCATACCCAGTCTCAAAATTCCATGCTGGGTTGATTTGCCAATTTAACTTAGCAATTAAGCCTGTAGATGTTTGGTCTTCAAATCGCAGTTCATCGCCAGGCGAACCCACAAAACGCACACTACGCTCGCGATCTAGATTTTGCCAATACGTTTTTAGGCTTACATTTAAGTCGTTATTAAAAAAGTAATCGTAATGCAAGCTGATGTGTTTGAACTCTTTCTCTCCGCCATCGTTGGCCGCGTTTGCAGCAGACTGACGCGGGTTGTCGCGCGCTTGTTGTTTGCTTAAATAACCGGGTGCTTCAAACGCATTGTATTTTCCATATTTGGTGCTTAAGGCCAAGCTGGATTTATCAAAATCATATTGCCAGCGGCCAGATAATGCAGTTTTCTCAATGTCTGTATTATCGCGCCAGCCATTACCTGCACGATAACCCATTGCGTAATTTTGTGTGAACTCATCTTTTTTGTCCCCATAATAACCTTGAAGCTCACGAGTATTAAAACTGCCGAAGCCAAATTGTAATTGTTTGCCCGTGTCTTTGCGTGTCTCAACTTTATAGCTACCAGCGGTGGCGAATAAGCCCGTGCTAGCATCACTAGTGCCTTTAAACACTTGTATGCTTTGAATGTTGGTCGGGAATAAATAATCCATCTCGTTATACCCGTTAAAAAGGTTGGATGGAATGCCATCAACGAGTAATTTAGCATGGGGTGTTTCACCGTCTCCAGTAAAGCCACGGATAGACAAATCTGTATTGATAATACCTTGGTTATAACGTGAAAGCACCACGCCTGGTGTTTTAGTAAATAGCTCTAAAGTATCTGTGACATGCTCATACTCTAGCTCGTCTCGTGTAATCACATCAACCGATCCTGCAAGCGTTTTATCTATGACGAAATCTTCTTGACTACCAATGACAACGATAGAGTCTAACTCAACGATATCATTTGCTTGGCTAATCGTTGGGAGCGTACTTATCAAGGCTAGGAATATGGGGTTTAGTGTCAATTTTTTGTTTATCATTCAATACTCTTTCAATACGATATTTATTTTAAGCGGCTTCAACTTCTTGTTCAATGACTTGCCATGAAGGGAAAGGGTCATTGAATGTTCTCCAAATATCCATACCTAGCAATAACTCTTCATCTGTTAGCAAGCATGTATTAAAGCCATTTTCTATAGTAGCTTTATCCATCTGCATACCAATGATAACGAGCTCTTGTTGTCTATCACCGTAAGGCTCCTCCCAGCGGGATTTGATGTGATTAAAACTTTCTTCATCTTCTGGCCAATGTTCGTTCGCTGTCGCAACCCACCACATGCCAGCTAATTCTGTACGCGTAACAGCACCTGCTTGCGACCATGTGCCACAAAACTCTGGACGGCTTGCAATCCAAAATCTGCCTTTAGAGCGAATGACGCCTGGCCATTCGGTGTTAAACCATTGCCATAGACGCTGCGGATGAAAGGGTTTACGTGTGCGATAAACAAAACTACTGATACCATATTCTTCTGTTTCTGGCACATGCTCGCCACGTAACTCTTGCAACCAGCCTGGTGCTTCTGCGGCTTCATCAAAATCAAATAGGCCTGTGTTCATTATTTGGTCAAGAGGCACTTTGCCAAAGCTGCTATGTATTATTTGTGCACGTGGGTTAAAGGTTTTAAGAATGCCTTCTAGTTGAGCAATCTCATCGTTAGTCATTAAGTCTGTCTTATTTAAAATCAATACATCACAAAATTCAATTTGGTCGACCAATAAATCCACCACGGTGCGCTCATCTCCTTCACCAAGCGATTCACCCCGTGCGGTCAACATGTCTTGTGAACTGTAATCCTTCAAAAAATTGTAGCCATCGACTACTGTAACCATAGTATCCAATTGTGCTACATCATCTAGTGAGGTGCCATCTTCATCGGCAAAGGTAAACGTTTCTGCAATGGGTAAAGGTTCTGAAATGCCAGTGGTTTCAATGAGCAGATAATCAAAGCGATTTTCTTTAGCCAAGCGAGTAATTTCGACCAATAAATCTTCGCGTAAGGTGCAACAAATACAACCATTACTCATCTCTACCAGCTTTTCTTCTTGGCGAGAGAGTGCTGCACCACCTTCGCGTACTAACTGTGCATCGATATTCACTTCAGACATATCGTTGACAATCACCGCCACGCGCTTGCCCTCACGATTATTGAGAATATGATTGAGTAAGGTTGTTTTACCTGCACCTAAAAAACCTGATAAGACAGTAACAGGCAATTTTGACATTTTTACCAATTCAGACATGGCGCGCATCCTAATTTTAAACTTTAGCAACAATATTGCAATGCAATTATGTTGCATTATAATTGGACATGCTAATTACTGCAACTATGTTGCAATAGCATGAGCTTGCTAATCTGAGTTTGTAAGATAGTAGGTAGATATGGATGATGCGTTAACTACAGTTGAATGCTTTGTAAAAGCTAGGTATTGTCGTGTGCTAGTGACTTGTTTGACACTGTGTACAAATGCCTTTTAGATTTACTTCTATCGTCGAGATCTGATATTGCTTAATTAATTTATCAGGGATATTGGCTTGAAACTCATGTACGCAAATTAATGCGCCACAATGCTCACATTGCAAATGCGCATGTGCGTGTCCGTTAATAAAGTTTTTGGTATGAGTTTTTGAAACTTTATATTCGTTAGGCTGAATATTCGACTGAAATTTCCACGAGCGGCTATCAGTGAGGACTTTATGAATCAGGCCATGTTCTACTAGCCAATCTAGCACACGATAAATTGTAACCCGATCAAACTCCCTATTGCCTTCAAGCAAAGATAATATGTCGCTATGGCTGAGTGCGGATCTAGCATGTGAAATTGTTGCTAATACAGCAATTCTAGCTTTGGTTGGTCTTAGGCCAGCTTCTTTAATTAATAATTCTGCTTTTTCCATGATTTATTATGAACTACAAGATAGCATTGAACAACCTGCTTTTTGTCGCGCCCAGTCAGGACGTTTTTGTTCAAACTGCTCCATGCCTGCTTGCTTGGTATATGGATTTTTGAGCAGTTCTAGCAAGGTGAGTAAGCGTTTGTTGTCGCCTCTCTCTGTTAGCAAGTCAATGGCTTCTTGCGCCATGTAGTTGCGTAGCACATAGCGTGGGTTATGCAGTTGCATTTTTTCTAAGCGTTGCGCTGGTGACAGTTTGCTTTGTTGGACTCTTTTGGCATAAGTATCAAGCCATTGGCTTATATCATCGCCAAATTGTTGCAAGCCTTCTTCTGTATAAAATGCCTCTCTAATAGAATTGATATTGGGTTGTACAATATCTAATTCTAAAAGCTTAGTAAAAAATAGGGTCATATCGATTTCAGCCCGCGTCATGAGTTCAAAAATACGGTTAACCAGTTCACCATCACTATCTTGCCAGCTATCGAGACCTAATTTTCCCGTTAGCGACTGTGTTAAGTGCTTGATATAGGTATTGTCGTAATGGCTAATAGCATCAGCAAGACCTTCTGTGTTTGGTAGTATGGTCGTTAGTGCATCAGCTAGCCGTTCCATATTCCAGCG
>CAXIBZ010000074.1:0-7737 GCA_964022105.1 uncultured Methylophilaceae bacterium | reverse complement strand
AATCATAATAGGGCTATTGTTTTTAGTAGTAAGTCAAAACAATATTATCGCATATGCCTTAATTTGCCATTATTTTAATCAATTAGCATTCTGGTCGAGACGATTTCTTTTAGGCGTAAAAAATATTGAACGCAAACCTCGCCATATTTTTGGTAATAACCAAAGCATAAAAATAACTAAAATAAGCAAAATTCCTAAAAAGAACATGGGATATACCAATGCCAACCAACCCCCTGCCAACCATACGCCATCCTCTACTACAGATGTTGTGATATTGGTGACTGGTTCTGGTGTTGTATTGATTAACGCGCGCCCACTTGCTTTAGTTGCATGCGTAATCCCGGTTAATGAAGCACCTAGTATTGCTACTAGGGCTGCAATAAGCGGATCACTAGTATTGATAGCACCCATTGCGAGTAATGCACCTGCGGGAATACGAATAAAAGCTTGTAGCCCATCCCATACACTATCAATGTAAGGAAACTTGTCGGCTAAAAATTCAACCACCATTAAAAAACCAGATATACCGATTAAAATAGGGTTGCTTAAAATGTCCAAACTATCAGGCAGCGTAACCACTTCAAATTTTGATAATATGCCCACCGCAAAAATAGTGGCATATAAACGAAATCCACTTGCCCAACTTAAGCCGCTGGCTAGTGCAATACTTGAAACAGGATCCATATTATATTGTTGAGATTGATTTATAAGATTTAGTATAAATCAAATTATTGTCGTAAATTTTTCATTTTTATCACAAAAATAATGATTAATCCGATTTTTTAATTCCATTATGCTGTACTAATCGTATAAAAATCAGTAGGATTGATATTGGTTTTAAACTAATAAATGAAGTTTAACAATGCCTAATTTAAAAGGAATTCTCAAGGGATCATACATGAAAAAAAAGATAACAAAGATTCTCCTAGGATCAAGCATATTAACAGTTAGCTATGCACACGCTGCTGGTTTTGCATTGATAGAGCAAAATGCAAGTGGCATGGGTAATGCATATGCTGGTGCTGCAGCAGTTGCAGAAGATGCAAGTACGATATTTTTCAACCCAGCTGGGATGACTTACATTGAAGGAACGCAAGCAGTCGGTGCCATACACCTAATTAAACCGAATGCAGACTTTAATGATAAAGGTTCAGTTGCGGGTGCAGGTAAGCCGCTTGGAGATGAAGGCCCTAACGCAGGTGATTTAGCATTTGTGCCCAATTTCTATTTTATGACAGGAATTAGCCCTTCAGTGAAAGTAGGAGTCGGTGTTAATGTACCATTTGGTCTGAAGACAGAGTACGATGATGAGTGGCTTGGTCGATTTCAAGCTGATAAGTCAGAGCTTAAAACGATTAATATTAACCCTTCAATAGCATTTAAAGTCAATGAACAGCTATCTATTGGCGCAGGAGTCTCATTTATGCGCGCTGAAGCAGAACTAACTCGGGCTGTAAATGCTGGGGGATTGGGGGAACGGTATATTAGCGTCAAAGGAGATGATTGGGGATATGGGTTTAATCTAGGTGCAATCTATCAAGTTACTGCTGATACAAGAGTCGGTATAGCATATCGCTCTAAAGTTAAGCAAAAGTTAAAAGGTGATTCCAAGTCAACACTAACTGCATTTGATGCGTCACCAACTCAAACATTGAACACAGACGTAACAGCAAAAGTAGATTTACCAGCAAGTTTTTCACTAAGCGCATTTACTAAATTAAATCAAACTTGGGATTTAATGGGTGATATAACCTGGACGCGTTGGAGCGAATTTAAAGAGTTAAGAATCGTTCGTGATAATGGAACAGGAACAACGTTAGCGCTGACTCCTGAAAACTGGGAGAACACACTACGTTATTCAGTTGGGCTTAATTATCATTACAACGAAAAGGTTAAATTACGAGCAGGTCTGGCATATGATGAGGAGGCAATTAAAAATGATTACCGTACTGCTCGTATACCCGGAAATGATAGAAAGTGGGTTTCATTAGGTGCTAGTTATAAAATAACCCCTGTTTCGACATTTGATATTGGTTATTCTCACTTGTTTCTCAGCGATGCTGAAATTGATGATAATCAAATTTCAACTGGCAACGGACGTGTAAAGGGTGATTACGAAGGTAGTGTCGATATCTTGAGTTTGCAATACACACACAATTTTTAATAAGTGAATAAAATCAAAGGTAATAATAAAAAAAGAGGCTTTAAAAGCCTCTTTTTTTATATGTGCTTATGAACTACTCAATCAATAAATCTAATTTTCCTGGTACGCCATTCATCGCATCAGCATCTTCTAATGGCTCTTTGCGAGATGAAATGATAGGCCATACTTTCGCTAAGCGCTCATTAAGCTCGATAAAATGTTGCTGGTCTGCTGGCACATCATCCTCAGCAAAAATCGCCTCAGCGGGGCACTCTGCAACGCATAAAGTACAATCGATACAATCATCAGGGTTAATAGCCAAAAAATTTGGACCCTCAACAAAACAATCGACAGGGCAGACATCTACACAGTCTGTATATTTACATTGAATACAATTTTCGGTGACTACATACGTCATTTTAATTCCTTCTATTAATCTTTAAATATTATAACGATTTTGTGGTTTCCATCATACGTTTTATACAATCATACCTGCGCCAACCGTTCCATTCGTACTTTCATCAATGATGATAAATGCACCAGTTGCACGGTTGCTTTTGTATTGATCGACCATTAATGGCTGCGCTAGTTTGAAGCTTAAACGCGCAATGTCATTCATTTTTAAATCAGTTGTCTGTTGTTGCTCTAAGGTGTTTACATCGACCTTGTACTTAATTGCACCAACTTTGGCTTTTGACTCACGCGTTGTGTGACGGATAATGTACGTGCGCGCAGGAGAGAGTGGTTTTTCATCCAGCCAACAAACGAATGCGTCGATTTGTTTAACAGGTTCAGGCACTTCATTGCTTTTTACAATCATATCTCCACGCGACGTATCAATTTCGTCTTCGAGTAGCAGCGTGATACTTTGTTCTGTTATGGCACGTTGCAGTTGCTCATCGCCTATTTGTATCGCCTTGACTTTGGACTGGTATCCATTTGGCAAGACTGTTACTGCATCGCCAACTGCAACTTCACCAGATTCTACTCTACCCATAAAGCCTCTAAAATCGTGCAATGCTGCATCAGCACTTGCA
Organism: uncultured Methylophilaceae bacterium; assembly: GCA_964022105.1. Taxonomy (GTDB): domain Bacteria; phylum Pseudomonadota; class Gammaproteobacteria; order Burkholderiales; family Methylophilaceae. Next base: position 4,557 of record CAXIBZ010000074.1, on the reverse strand, counting down.
TGTGGTCGGCACACAAACTGAACCGGAAAGCGGAATTCTTCTGATTGTTCTGTATGTGCTGCCGGTGCCTTTTCCAACATTTCAAGTATCGTTTCACCTTGATACCAAGGCATATTATCAAGACGATCAACTAGCATATCGCCATTGAGGGCTGACATAGGAATAAAACGAATATCACGCGCACCAGCCAATCCAATTTCTTTTGCAAATTGCATATAGTCTGCACAAATCTGATCAAAAGTGTCTTGACGATAATCAATCAAATCCATTTTATTTACGGCAACTAAGATGTGTGGAATGCCTACCAAATGGGCCAAGTAACTGTGACGACGCGTTTGCGTCAGTACACCTTTGCGTGCATCAATTAGGATGATAGCAAGGTTAGCGGTTGATGCTGCTGTAACCATATTACGAGTATATTGCTCATGGCCTGGTGCATCAGCAATAATATATTTACGCGTACCTGTACTGAAATAGCGGTAAGCAACATCAATTGTAATGCCTTGCTCTCGTTCTGCTTGCAAACCATCAGTTAACAGAGATAAATCAATTGCATCCATCCCACGTTTTTTTGACGTGTTTGAGATGTGTGTCATGGTGTCGGCCAAAATAGTTTTGCTATCAAATAATAAGCGTCCTATTAATGTACTTTTGCCGTCATCGACACTTCCGCAGGTCATAAAGCGCAATAAAGAGTCGTTTTGTTGCATATTGTGTTCTTGGTTCATGTTGGACATTAGAAATAACCCTCTTTCTTGCGTAACTCCATAGAGGCATCAGAGGTTTGATCATCAAGGCGCGTTGCACCTCGTTCTGTAATGGTTGTTGTAGCTGTCTCAATCACAATTTTTTCTGTGGTATCAGCATCAGAATAGACTGGTGCTGTGCAAGTAATATCTCCTACAGTTCTGAAACGCACTTGCTTGTTGACAATTGCCTCTCCAGCTTTTGGTTTATTAATAATTTCACCATTAGCAAGCGGAACGTTTGCTGGAATAATGGCATCACCACGCAGGATAACGTCACGATGATGTGCATAGTAAATGCTTGGAAGCTCAAGTTTCTCGCGTTCAATATATTGCCACACATCCATCTCAGTCCAGTTGGAAATAGGGAAGGCGCGTATATTTTCCCCCTTGTGAGTGCGTGCGTTATAAAGATTCCACAATTCAGGCCGTTGATTTTTTGGATCCCATTGACCAAATTCATCACGGAAACTCATGATGCGCTCTTTTGCACGGGCTTTTTCTTCGTCGCGTCTTGCGCCGCCAATACAACAATCGAAGCCGAACTCTTCAATCGCCTCTAAAAGTGTTACCGACTGATGCTTATTACGTGGCTCATCTGGATGTTTGAGAACAATCGTGCCGCGAGCCATCGAGTCTTCTAGTGACCTCACAATGAGACGCTCACCAATTTCTTCTGCACGACGATCACGAAATTCAATTACTTCCTGATAGTTGTGTCCAGTATCAATATGCATCAATGGAAAGGGGAAGCGGCCTGGTCTAAAAGCTTTTTCAGCAAGACGTACAATACATAATGAGTCTTTTCCACCAGAGAATAAGAGGACAGGGTTGCTACATTGGCCTGCTACTTCACGTAAAATGTGAATCGCTTCTGCTTCTAGCCAGTCCAAATGCGATAAAGTTTTTTTAGTCATAATTTTCAATTAGTTAATATATATTATTAATTCTTTACATGAAGTCCGCACTCTTTGTTTTGAGGGTCTTCCCACCACCAACGTCCAGCACGAATATCTTCTCCCATTGCAACAGAACGTGTGCAGGGAGCGCAGCCAATACTTGGGTAGAATTGGTCATGCAGTGCGTTGTATGGCACGTTGTATATTCTGATGTATGCCCAAACTTCTTTTTCTGTCCAATCACTTAGCGGATTAAATTTTTCTAATTGATTGCTTTCATCGAATTCTTGCGTAGGCAGGCTTGCACGGGTAGATGCTTGTTCTGCGCGCATGCCAGTCACCCAAGCTTGTTTGTCTTTCAGCGCACGTTTAAGAGGCTCTACTTTGCGCATATGGCAACACGCTTTTCTAAGCTCAATGCTTTCATAAAATGCATTAATGCCATTGGTACGCACGTAGTCCTCTACGGTTTCATGTTTTGGGAAGAAGATAACAGGCTTCGTTGCATATTGTTTTTCGACTTCACCCATTAGGGTATAGGTTTCAGTAGGCAGCCGACCAGTGTCTAAAGAAAATATTTCAATAGGGAGTTGTGCCTTGTTGATAATGTCGGTTAACACCATATCTTCTGCGCCAAAGCTATTTGCGAAGGTAATTGCAGGATATGTATTAGCTGCTGATTTCAATAAATCAATCACTTGCTCTCGTTTTTTATCCACACTTGAAGTCAGTGCTTCAGTCAGCTCTGGTGAGGTAGCTGGATTACTCGCAGCGGGTTTAATCATGCTTACGCCGAAACTCATGGCTTAGTCACCGAATAGATTGTTATGCACATGCTCATAGCTGGCTCCGGTCTATGCGGCGCCATACAGGTACATCATTCACAGCACCTTGATAAGGTTGTGTAAAGTCATTTAAGCTGGCGATCGCTTCTTCTGCATTTCGACCTTCTTTGATCTCATAACTATCAAAGCCAGAACGCTTTAGGAAGTACAATTGATCACGCATCACATCTCCAATGGCGCGTAATTCATTTTTAAAGCCATATCGGGTACGGAGGAGATTGCCCAATGTAAAGTTACGCCCATCAGCAAATATTTCCACGTAAATAGCGATGACGGGTATTTGATTTAAGTCATCAAATGCGTTGACCAAGCTTTCAATTGGCTCATGGGTTTGTAAGATAATCCCAATTTCACCAGCCTCCATACGTGTGATTAGCTCTGATTTTTTTGCTAACCAGACCGTTAGCGGTATCAGCACTTTTCCGCTTTCTGGAATTGCTGTTGCATCGATTTGTTTTTGCGTGAATGTTTCTTCACCATACAATTTAAACATGACGACTTTACCTGCTTGTTTACGCACTGGTTCATCACCGAATTTAGGTGGTATTACACGTACCCACTCGTCTGTTACGATACTATTGTTTTTAATGAGTTGGCTCATGCAACCTCCTGTTCAGCATAAACATGGGCTTTAAAAGGCTCCATCCCAATACGGCGTACAGTGTCGATAAAACGTTCTTCAGCAGTACGTTCTTTTATATAGACTTCTACCAGTCTTTGAATCACTTCTGGCATTTCTTCAGCTGCAAAGGCACGACCAATCACTTTGCCAAGACTGGCATCGTTACCTTGCTTGCCGCCAATAGAGACTTGGTACCACTCTTCGTTATCCTTATCGACGCCCAAGATGCCAATGTGTCCAACATGATGATGACCACATGCATTCATGCAGCCGGAGATATTTAATTCGATATCACCAATGTCATGCAAATAGTCTAAGTCATCAAATTTTGCTTGTATTGCCTGAGAAATTGGGATGCTTTTTGCATTAGCTAAGCTACAGAAATCACCACCAGGGCAGCAAATAATATCAGTGAGTAGGCCGATATTAGGGCTAGCAAGGTCATGCTGGCGCGCTTTCTCCCAGACATCATATAAATCAGCTAATTCTACATCGGCTAAAATTAGGTTTTGTTCGTGCGAAACGCGCAACTCACCAAAACTATAGGCATCGGCAAGGTCAGCAACAACATGCATTTGTTCACTCGTTGCATCGCCTGGGGCCTGACCATGTTTTTTAAGCGACAGTGTGACTGCACGGTAGCCTGGCATTTTATGCGGGTGAGTGCAACGTTTTACCCATGCTGCAAAAGCTGAGTTAGTCGCTAACGCTGTGTCATATCCAGTATCGTATGAGTCTAATTCCTCATATGGCATTGGCTCAAAATATTTTGAAACGCGCGCCAATTCAGCTTCCGTAATTGTTAACGGACCATCTTTAAGGTGTGACCATTCTTTTTCTACTTCTTCTTTAAAAGCTTCAATACCCAAAGCTTTGACTAAAATTTTAATTCTTGCTTTATAAGAGTTGTCACGGCGACCATGTATATTGTACGTGCGAATAATTGCCTCGCAATAACTTAAGGCGTGTTGCCACTCTAAATGCTCTCTAATCACTGAGCCTAGGATAGGTGTTCTACCCAAGCCACCGCCAACCCACACTTTGATTGCTAATTGATCATTGTTGTCTTTGTAGAACTCCATACCTATATCGTGCATCTGCACAACTGCGCGATCTTCAATGGTCCCAGACACTGCAATTTTGAATTTGCGTGGCAGTAATGCGAACTCTGGATGAAATGTACTCCATTGCCGCATTATTTCTGCCATTGTTCGCGGGTCAATTACTTCATCTGGTGCAACACCAGCAAATTGATCTGTTGTAATGTTGCGAATACAGTTACCTGAAGTTTGAATAGCATGCATTTCCACGGTAGCAAGCTCTGCTAAAATATCTGGCACATCTTCTAGTTTTGGCCAATTGAGTTGCATATTTTGACGCGTACTAAAATGGCCGTAATTTTTATCGTATTTTTTAGCAATATCGGCAAGTTTACGTAGTTGCTT
>CAXIBZ010000073.1:0-7741 GCA_964022105.1 uncultured Methylophilaceae bacterium | reverse complement strand
GCTATAGAAAAATCACCACCCATAATCATACTAAATGGGAATAGAAACATATTCACCACAGAGTGCTCAAAGCCCATGAAAAAGAACACAAAGATTGGCATCCACATTGCAATTACTTTTCCGCTCACATTGGTAGAAATCATGGCGCCAACAACTCCCATAGAGACCATCCAGTTACACAACATGCCACGTACAAAAATAGTAAACCAGCCTGCTAATCCGTATTTTGCATAGCCCAATGTTCTCGCCTCACCAATACCCGCAACTTTAGTCTCAATCTCACCACCATCTGTGTTGTAACCATAAGTGAAAATAAATGACATCATGACAGCTACAGTTAATGCACCGAGGAAATTACCGACAAACACCAAACCCCAATTGCGTAAAATTTGCGGCCAAGTGACACCTGGTCGTTTATCGAGCCATGCTAATGGCGTCAACACGAAAACACCTGTTAACAAATCAAATCCCATTAAATAAAGCATACAGAAGCCAACTGGGAACAAAATAGAACCTATTAAATGAGACCCTGTGGCAACGGCTATACTGACCGCAAACACTGCCGCCAGCGCCAAAATAGCACCTGCCATATAGCCTCTAATAATGGTATCCCTTGTGGACATGTAGATTTTTGATTCGCCAGCATCGACCATTTTGGTCACAAATTCTGATGGTGCTAAATAAGACATAGTTTTCCCCTTACCTAAATATTAGTTTTAAATCAGTAGTTCAATCATTGATACAAATTATTCATTGTTGCTGATATTTTTTTATTTCCATACAACTCCTGTAATTAATCGTTATTCAAAAAAAAAAGCGTCTTGAAACACCGTGTATGAACACAGTATTTCAAGACGCCTTTGTCTTTAAATTCTAATCAGGTTGCCACTTAATTTTCCCACCTTTAGGAAAATGGCTAATGTTATCTGTTTCGTTATTAATTAAGATAAATCGCTATTGACTAAGCAAAGCACATGCCAAATTAAGGAAATACTATTAACTCGTTGATTTAAATGACCGAATGATAAAACAACCTATTTCAAGACTTGGGTATAAAAGAAGAAGTCGCACCAAACATGTGCATACGCACTAGATAAAATGAATAGAACTTATTCAATATAATCTTAGGTTAATCGTGACAGCGCTCACCGTTGCTCTTCGAGCCGTTTATCTTCTTTAGGTAACTCGTAAGCATCGGCCACATAACCAGGCCCCTTCATGATCATGATAAGAAAGCAACCGATAGCCAGTACGCCAACAAAAAACCAGTAGGTAAACATCGCCCCTAGACAAACATAAATTGTTTTGTATTGTGCGGCTGTAATAACTTCACTTTTGATATAAATAGTAAAAGCAGGAGAAAGAATTAAAAGCGTTCCAATAATAAAAATCAGAGGGATTTTTCTGAGTATAGGCCACTCAATCCCAACTTGGTACTGCGTTGTGTTTGGTAGCTTTTTAAAAAAATCTATCATATGGTCACTATCTAAGCGAGGGCATCTTATCAAACTGGCAACCTCTACATTATGCTTTTATCCAGAGTAATTATTTGATGCAAATCAACAATTAATCTTTTATCAAATCAATGAAACAATTAAAATCATCGTATACAGCAACTAAAAATACGCTACTTGCAATGATTAAAGACCAAATACGCTTCAATAACACCATCGCATCATTCGATGCGATTAATGCACAAGACCCAAACAAAGTCACTGTGGATGGCATACAACAACCCAAAGAACTGATTTATGCGCAAAGAATGACTGAGATGCTCAATCGCTATACTCCTGAAGCTTCTGAATCACTTCAACTAGCTACACGCGCACAGCACATTAAACGTTGGGCTATTCCACGCAATGACTTTCCAATCACAAAATCAGGTTATCTGCAGTGGCGCACTAAACTTAAAAGCTTTCATGCTGAAATTGCTGCAAAGGTGCTTGAAGACAATGAATATGATGAAGAAACCATAGAAAAAGTTTCTGTTTTACTAAAAAAAGAGCATTTACGGGCAAACCCAGATACGCAAACACTAGAAGACGTCATTGTGCTATCATTTTTAGAACATGATCTAGAGGCTTTTGTAGAAAAATATAGCGACTATCCTGAAGAAAAATTCTTAACTATTTTGCGCAAATCCTATCTAAAAATGTCAGATAAGGGTCGCGCTGCTGCGCTTAGTTTGATTGCAATTCCAGAACATCTCTTACCTGTTGTGTTAAAAGCCGTTGCTTGATTCATATCAAACCTTTTTTACCTATGCCAGCCGCTTCAAACTCGCACGGCAATTAAACCGGCAGCATCATTTTTACCTTGGTCCAACAAACTCAGGCAAAACCTATCACGCACTAAATGCATTAATTGCTGCTAATAGTGGTGTTTACCTAGCCCCATTACGCTTATTAGCGATGGAAGTAAGAGATAGACTTGTGCAGGCGGGCATACCATGCAATTTAATCACTGGCGAAGAACGTATCTATATGGAAGGCGCGCAACATACGGCATCCACTATAGAAATGATGCATAGTACTAAAGCTGTGGATGTAGCCGTTATCGATGAAATACAAATGCTACAAGATCCAGACCGCGGACCAGCTTGGACAGCTGCATTAATTGGTATGCCTGCCCAACAAGTCTTTATTTGTGGCTCTAATGCGGTTACACACTTATGTACAAAGGCATTAGAAGTACTAAATGAAAGTTATGACATCACATATTTAAAACGTAAAACCCCGCTGGTATTCGAGGAAAAAAGCTTGTGTGGCAAACGCTACAGCAAACCCAAACTTAAGCATCAATTACAAAAAGGTGATGCAATAATCACCTTTAGTAGGAAAGATGTGTTAACGCTTTCAGCAAGATTTAGAAATTGGGGGTTCAAAGTCGCTAGCATTTATGGCGCCCTCTCACCAGAGGTGAGACGACATGAATCGGAGCGATTTTTATCTGGTAGAGCTGAAATATTAGTATCAACTGATGCTATAGGAATGGGTCTCAATTTACCAATTAGACGCGTTATCTTTGCCAATATCCATAAATTTGACGGTGTGGCCTCTCGCTTATTAAATGCAACAGAAGTCCGCCAAATTGCTGGCAGAGCTGGTCGCTATGGCGTGTATGAAACCGGTTACGTGAATGTACTAGAAGATGATGAACAAATTCATATTGAGCATATGCTTAACGCTGATGACAAAGCTAGCATTACACATCTATCAATATCATTACAAATCAATAATTTAAAGAACATATCTGATAAATTACATTCAAATAGATTGGCCGAATGCATTACCTATATTACAGACCATCAGCTTAAAAAAGATGCCCTATGTGAAACGAACCATGCCAGCGCACAATATGCGCAAGCGCTAATTGTGGATGAAGTAGCACCAAATATGGCATTTAACGACAAATTCGCACTAGCATGCGCGCCGCTCTCTATCCAAGTACCAATTGAAAAAGACTACTTCATTCAGTGCATACAAAGCATTTATCTCAATAAACTGCACCCTATTCCACTCGCACCTGCATGGCTTAATGGTGGAAGTGAAAAACATCTACAACAAGCCGAAATCCTGAGTCAACACATCAGTCTGTATGCATGGTTAAGCTATAAATTCCCAACTATTTTTGCCAATCAATCGGCCATCCCAGCACTTAGAGATAAGGTTGCCAATTACACTAAACAGGCCTTACTAACGCAAAAAGGTTATGGAGATACAACCAAGGAAACCGAACTTAATAATGGGCTTGCTAAATACTAATTTCGCTTCAGTGGCACTACCCATCAAATACTAATACCTTTTAAATTTAATGACTTATGGCTGTAACAGCTAAAATTCATTTAATAATGTTTTACAATCTGTTTTTTTACACATCGATATAATGAACTGAGAAATAACAACTAATTACGTTTTTACCACAACGTTAATAGGAGGTTATCATGCTTTCAGTACCAATAATAAAAAGATCACCGATTGCACGAGCCGATCAAACTGCTCCATACGCCTATACTGGACATAGTGTAGTAGCTAGTCTTGACTATGATTTCGCATTCCAGCCTATCGTCAACATGCTGAACAAAAGCATCTATGGTCATGAAGCATTAGTGAGAGGCGTCCATGGCAGCCCAGCTGAAACTGTGCTCAATCAAGTGAAGCAAAGACATCAATTCGACCAGGTATGCCGCGTAAAAGCAATTAAAACAGCACATGCTGCCAACATTCAAGGCATGCTATCCATCAACTTTATGCCAAATGCTGTCAATAATCCAGCAAGGTCATTACTCACGACACTAGAAGCTTGCTACAGCTATAACTTTCCAACCAAGAATATAATTTTTGAATTTAACGAGCAAGAACTGGTTGAGGATGCCGCGCATATTGTTAACATAGGCCGCGAATATAAAAAACTGGGGTTTAAAACGGCCATAGATGATTTTGGTGCAGGCTACGCAGGCTTGAATTTTATCGCAAACTTCCAACCAGACATCCTTAAAATCGACATGCATCTTATTCGGGAAATAGATAAAAGCCAATCCAAACAAGCTGTTATCAAAGCAGTGGTAAGTATGTGTGAAGAACTCAATATCACCATCGTTGCAGAGGGTATTGAGACAATAGCAGAGAGAAACGTGCTGCTAGATTATGGTATCCATCTGTTCCAAGGGTATCTATTCTGTAAGCCTAGCTTTAGATCACAAGGCCTTGTTAATGAACTTGCTTGGTTGTCCTGATGCTTTAGTTGGCATAAGCAACTAATTCTAACGCAATCAAACTAAGCGCATATGCGCCACTATCTGCCCATGATCTGACGCCAATTTGTTATATGGTGCATCAGCATGTGCGCCATCGGTAATATGATCGTTAAACACGCTGAAATAGTCCATCACCCCAATATTATTGGCAGACCCTTGGATAAAATGTTGGGACATTAGAATTTGATCAATACTCTCATACACACCACCAAAGGCTGAGGTGTAAACCATGTCACGCTGACTACGCTTGATAAACTGCATCTCAGCGCTAGTTAATTGGTATTGCTCGATTTGTGCGCGTATCACAATATCATCTTGCTCTGAGTAGCGGTCACCTTTATGTTGCGCATCGTGTCTGCGGATCCATGCATAATTCTTGAAGGGCTTTTCACCTTTAATCATGGATGATGAGACGGAATATTCGCTATCATTAAAATCACCTAGCACCATGACTGGATTATCTTGTACCAGCTCTTCTGTAATCAATTTGCGTAATACATAAGCTTCTACACTTCGGCGCAGTAGTGCCCGCAATTCTCCTAGCGCTCTTTGCGCGGGCAAATAGTGAACCAAATCCGCCTCTGGGGCATAATCCGCGCCTGCAGGCTTGATATATTCACCCAGCTTTGATTTAAGATGGCAGTTAAAGACGGTAACCACCTGATTACCAATGTTGATTTTTACTTTGATAATTGGTCGTGACAAACGTGTTAGTGTATAGCTACCGACTGTCTCGTGGCCATTGTAACCATTATCAGGAAAATCAATGGTTAATGGTTCATCAAGTTGTTGTATTACTTCTGGTACGCCTTCAAAACCATAACGTGACAGCACTGCTGTGCCTGGTCTTCGATTACCTGGTTCGCCATCGTTAAGATTAGGCGCAAAACACAATTGCGCTTTGCTATACGGCGCAAAATTAAGCTTTTTGAAAATAGCTTTTTGATGGTAACGTTTGGACGCATCTGGAATAACACTAGTATTAAGCGTCTCACCAAGTAGATTTGTCTCATCAATAACCGACTGCAGAGACATCTCATCAAATATCTCTTGAAAGCAAACAATATCGGCATTCATCGTTAGTAATTGATTAGCTAACCAGTTTTGCTTCCAGGCATACTCTTCTGGTGTATATGATTCGAAGCGGTAATATTCTTGATTGGGCCCTATGAGGTTTTTTACGTTAAAGCTGCCGATGGTAAACTCTGTCATCACATATTTTCTATTCTTAAACAGTCAAACATTCTAGCAGACAGCCACTAATGCTGATGAAAGCCAGTTAGATTCATGATTAATTGCTTAATTTGCGACTACACCTTTAACCGTTGCTAAGCCTTGTTTGTTCCAAGCTAAAATACCACCATCTAGATTAAGCACTTGCTTAAACCCTGCCTTTAGAAGACTTGCACCAGCAATATTTGATCGCCTTCCGCTTCTGCATTGGACAATAATGGGTCTATCTTTATATGCGACTAATTCATCTAACCGACTTTCGAGCTGTGCTAAAGGAATAAATAGCGCACCTTCAATATACTCTTCACTACTCTCTTCTTGTTCACGCACATCGACAATAATCGCTTGTTTTTTAGCCAACATATCGGCGGCTTGGTTTGGTGATACTGTTGGCACATCGCTTGAGCATGCAATAATCAACAATGAGAACAACATACTGCTTACTAACTTGAGTAGTTTGCTTAAATGCATCTTCATTTCTCCTCTGAACTTAATATATACAAGACCGCAAAAGTGCATTTAGGTTGCGCTTATGTTATTTTTTAACAGTTTCCATGATTTTTAAAATCAAAATCATGGCAGACAAAGCCACTGTAATTGTATTAGCCACAATAATAGGCCAATCTTGTTTGAGCAATCCGTAAACCAACCATAATGCTACGCCTGTCGTAAAAATGCCATACATTGGCAATGAAATACCAGATAAATCGCGGGTACGGTAAGACTGTATCGCCTGAGGAATAAAAGCAATGGTTGTGCATGTAGCAGCAAAACTACCAATATAGTCGGTAAAATTCATATTTTTATATTCAATAAATTACTTTATATTATCGTATTAATTAACTGATTTATATTAATAATTATCCCAATATTAACATTTTCTCTTGCAGTTTTTTCAACTTATCTCGGTATTCAGCAGCTTTTTCAAATTCTAAATTCTTAGCTGCATCATGCATGGCTTTTTCAATACGCTTAAGTTCTTTGGTCAGTTGTTTTTCGCTAAGACTTTCATAATTAGCTTGCTCTTGCGCTGCTTTACGCTCACGCTTACCTTCATCCATATCATAAACGCCATCGATAATATCTTTGATGCGTTTGCTAACGCCCTTGGGCTCAATACCATGCTCTTTATTAAAGGCGCTTTGAATCTCACGACGCCGACTGGTTTCATCCATCGCTAGCTTCATGCTTTTGGTAACAGTGTTGGCATAAAAAATCACTTTACCATTTAAATTACGTGCAGCACGACCTGCTGTTTGAATAAGGGAACGCTCAGATCGTAAAAAGCCTTCTTTATCTGCATCCAACACGGCAACTAATGACACTTCAGGAATATCCAGACCTTCACGTAACAAGTTAATGCCCACCAGCACATCAAACTCGCCTAACCGTAAATCACGAATAATCTCCACACGTTCAACCGTATCAATATCACTATGCAAATAACGTACTTTCACGCCATGTTCACCCAAGTAATCTGTTAAATCCTCCGCCATACGCTTGGTGAGCGTAGTGGCGAGTACGCGTTCTCCCACATCTGTTCTAAGTTTTATTTCCCCCAGCAAATCATCTACTTGCGTATCCGCTAGTTCTACAATAATCTCAGGGTCAATTAAGCCTGTTGGCCTTGCAATCATCTCCACTACTTGCTGTTGGTGATTTTTTTCGTAGTCTGCTGGTGTAGCAGAAATAAACACTGCTTGCCGCATAATACGCTCAAACTCTTCAAACTTAAGTGGCCGATTATCCATA
>CAXIBZ010000072.1:0-7771 GCA_964022105.1 uncultured Methylophilaceae bacterium | reverse complement strand
TAGGATTACTGGTTGCAAAGCCAAAAGAATCTGGAAAATATAAATCGTTAAAAGTTGGGGCTTTAAAGGCTTTACCGTAGCTTATTGTTGTACGCCAGGCATCATTAAAGGCATAACCATAACCGATCCCTCCAGTATGTTGGTTACCAAAGCTTGAGTTATGATCATCACGGTAGCTAGCTTGTAAGCTATGAGCACCAATATTGGCTGAGTAACTAGCAACATACGCATTGTTATCGCGTGTTGTTTCGTTGTAATTAGTATTAGATGTTACTTCTTCTTCTAATCTGTCATACATTAGTGTTAGTTTTCCCAATGGTAGTGAGAAATCATTTTGCCAGTTATATTGTGTTTGTTTGGTGTCAAATTGGCTTGCAATCGGTGTGCCAAATTCATCATAACTTTTTAACTTATCTTTACTAAAACCCATTTTGAAATGAGATTGCCAGAATTTAGTAAATTGATTGCGACTAAAAACTGATAGTGCTTGTTGTCTAATCTTGGCATTAGAGTTGTAGTTGGAGGTATTGAAACGGTTGTCAAATTCGGTATCACCATCACTATTAAAAAACTGTATTCCAAGTTGATGACCTTTTGCTAGCTCCTGCGTGATGTGCCCATTGAGCGCAATATTACGATAACCATCTTTATCATTGATGTTGCTGTTGTTAGTGTCCAGTGCAGAAAAGCCATCTGTGTCCTCAGTACTTAAGTTTAGAGCAAAGCTCGTGTTAGCAACTTTACCATTAATTCCAGTAGCTCCTCTTTTTGTTTCATAAGTTCCGTACCCAATACTTGCATAGCCATGTAAGCCAGAGCTGCCTTTTTTGGTGAAAATTTGAATTACGCCCCCAATTGCATCTTGTCCATAAAGGCTAGTTGCAGGTCCTCTAAGTATTTCAATGCGCTCAATCTGCGCTAGTGGAATGTTTTCTAGAGTGGTAGTTCCTGCAGTGGCTGATTGTATACGTAGTCCGTCAATTAAAATTAAGGTATGGTTAGCATTGGATCCGCGCAGAAATATATTCGCTGTTTTTCCAGCACCGCCATTTGTGCTAATTTCAACACCGGGCTGTAATTGTAAAAGTTCAACTAAATTACTTTGTCCTGCACGATTGATTTCATTATGCTGAATAACAGTAACATCCGCAATCACGCTTTCTCGTGGTAATGGTGTGCGTGTTGCTGTAACAACAATATCCTCTAATGCAATGTTTTCAGTCGAGTATACAGATGACGTGAAGACCAACCCTATCAGGCTGGCGATGAGAGTTTTTTTCATTATCTTATCCCTTATTACATGCGACCCCGCATGCGATTTAATATAACTAGGGGATGCAAGCAGAGTAGAAGAGACAAAAAAGCACACTGATTAGACAGTATTGCAGCTTTGAGACCGACACCCCGCGGTATTTCCTAGCGCGCCTAGTATAGGCAGGTAGTTGCGTAGGCCGGTCTCCGGGCTTGTGGGTTCTGTATATTACGCCTTCCCAAGTTTTATAACTCAGTGGCTAATGTAATACCATTCAATACACTCACTTACCGTTGCGGGGGCAGCATAGGAATTATTCATAAAAATAAATGCACCTATTTCCCAGTTTCACCTACTGTAAGAAAAACAGTATGGCACCTAACAACAATCAACATTATAAGCACTAGGTATCAAAAAACAACAGAAAATAATTACAACAAACACAAACAAATATACTAAGTTACTTTGAATAGTCGATGTTAGCTATTGACTAATATGATTTTTTTAAATTATAGTGAGCCTATGGATACGGACTTAAAAAATTTAGAAGAAAAAATATCAAAGCTAATCGCTTTGTGTAATTCATTACGCGAAGAAAATACCGAGTTACGTCAAAAGTCTGCTACCCTAAAAAGCAATATGGAGCAAGCAAGTGTAAAGCTGGAAGCCTTGCTTGGTAAACTACCCCAAGATGAAGAGGCAGCATGACAACAAAGTCCGTAGATGTTCAAATTTTGGGACGTGAGTTCACCGTTTCTTGCACAGAAGAAGAGCGCCAAGGCTTATTGGATGCTGTAAATTATCTAGATAAAAAAATGCGCGATATACGTGATAGTGGTAAAGTTGTTGGCGCAGAACGTATTGCTATCATGGCGGCATTAAACTTATCGCATGAAGTGCTTAATACCAAAGCTGGTGATGTTGACATAGGCGATTATAAGCGTAGGATTAATGCAATGCAGAGTCAAATAGATGAAGCGATTGCAGAACAAAATAAATTACTTTAATTGTCAACAATACGTATTCTGTAATATTTCTGATATATCATCCATTTGTTTGCTCTGGTGTTGCTTGAGTCTAATATTCCTTGAACTAGTCTTTGTTATAGGTTTCGGCTCATCAAGTAGCGGTGCGATCGCTCTAAGTTGGGATTACTTTTAAGTGACCCTTGGCGAGTGAACCTAATGCGCTTTAGGCTGTTACCACCTGAACTTTTTGGTTCAGGATTAACGGCTCAGGCAACACCAGAGCAAACAAAATTATATTTTGTTGTCCCAATTGCACTGTTATCTCACCTTGGCTTACTACAGTGCTCCTTAAGGTTTAATGCCTTTTAACGCAGTTCATGATATTTCAAATCTGCTAGGCTAACTATATCTAAACATCTTTCATGGCTAGCTTCTAAGATTACAGGCGGTGCGAAACCTGCTTCGCTTGCTTCCAACCAACGTGCAGCGCAGACACACCAACGGTCACCTGCTTTCAGTCCGGGAAATTCAAATTCAGGATGTGGGGTACTCAGGTCATTGCCTTTTGATTTTGAGAAAGCCAAGAACTCTTCTGTGACTTGAACGCATACCGTATGGCTTCCCATGTCTTCTGGTCCCGTGTCACAACAACCATTCCTAGTAAATCCAGTTAGTGGCTCTAGACTACATAATTGTAATTGCGTTCCTAATACATTTTTAGCCATGCGTTAATCCCATCAATAAAATCAATTTTAATCATACCTAAAAAAAAGAGGTTCTGAGTTTTTCTAGCTTTTAATGTTTTAGGATGCATATGTTAGTTAGGAATGTGTATGCTATGTTTGATGTGCTTTAAATGCGCAACGATGGTAATGGTCATTATCACTAATAATGACCATGAACCCCATTTGCCAATGTGTACAGTTGCCCATGCGCCAATTTGATTTGGATATTGCCAAATGTTAAAGAAAGTACTGATATTTTCAGCAACCCATATAAAGAAACCAATCAGAATAAATGAAAGTAAAAATGGCATTTTTCGGTCACGATCAAGTGGTCTAAAAATAACTGCGCTTCTGGCATAAAGACCAAAAACAAATGCCGTTATGTACCATCGGTAATCACCAATATAGTGATGCGTAAAAAAATTGGCATAAATGGCGATAGCTGTTAAGGTTGCCATCCAATAAGGAGGATGATGCAATACCCGAATATTAAATAACCGCCATGCTTGAATAATGTAGCTACCAACCGCGGCATACATAAAACCAGAAAAAAGTGGTACGTTGAACACTTTTGTATAAGCAAAATCGGGATAACCCCAAGATTGGATGCTGCTAGATGTTTTAAAAACTTCTAGTCCAAATCCAACTAAATGGAAAATACAGATTGCTTTTAGCTCATCGAATGTTTCTAGCTTTGCCCAAATCATCCACGCTTGAATTACAAGCGCAAAAACCAACAAAGCATCATAACGAGGTAAGCCTAACAGGCCGTTTTTAGGCATTAGAAAAACAGCTGAGAAAAATAAAAAAACAAATAAACATGCTCTTGCTTCTTTAATACCAAAAAACAAAAACTCTATTAAAAAACGCTTTAAACCATTGAGTTGTTTTTGCTCGACGTTCCGCATTAAAAAACTATCGAGTTTATAAAAAATGTGCATTTTTGCTTTTTAAGTAACAGAAAACAATGTGTTGCTAATAGTAACAAAAAAGCCTCGCAATGCGAGGCTTAGTTAGCAAATGTATTTAATTACAGTTTTGTATCTAAACTACCCATTGATTTGGGATAGGTTACAACACCCCAAGGCATATCGGGTACTGGAATTTCTTTGGTTACTGCTTGTTTTTCTGTATCAATTACAAAGACAGCATCAGATTTACCACAGGCCAATAACAATTGTTTGTCATCTGGAGTAAAGCTAAAGTGCCAACAACGTTTTCCTGTTGGAATGTCTTTGACCTTTTCATACGTTTTTGCATCAAAAACCTGAAGAGCCTCTTCTTTATTGGCGGCTACATAAATATAATCTCCTGTAGCATCAAAAGAAACGCCATAGGGGACTTTACCAGTGTCAACAGTACGTACAACGTTATAGTCTTTATCCAGTACCATAAATTTATTGCCATACTCTAGCGTTGCGATGTATGTCTGACCATCTGGGGATACTTTGATGCCGCGAGGGCGATCGCCATACTCGTGCGTTTGAATTGTTTTGACTAGCTCACCAGTTTCAATATTGTGCACAGTGATGGTGTTATCTGCTTCGTTGGTAATCACAATCTCATTACCATCAGCAGAAAATTCAATGCCTTCAGTCTCAGGGCCACCAACAATTTCTTTGATTTTTTCACCTTTATTTAAATCGACAATGGCAATGCGCGCTGGCGTTCTGTCATCGTCATCTTCTAGTTCTTCAGCTTCTTCTGAGCCAGGTTTTGGTGGCGGTCCACCCACAGCACTGGGTTCAGATGAAATAAAAACAAAATTGCCTTTAACGCGGACAAATTCAGGATTTTTGCCAACTTTAATGGTTTGAGCTACCTCTCCTGTAGCAGTGTTAACGACAGCAATGCTTTCATTTTCTCGTGTCGCAACAATGAGTTTTGTCCCATCGTCGGTAATGCCTAAACCACGAGGTGCTTCTGCTTTTAAGTCAATCGTTTTAATTACTTCCATACTTGCAAGATCTATCACGCTAACCCCAGCAGCATGAGAATCTTGGCTGGTCACATAGGCAAATCCACTATTAACTTCTGTGGCAGGAGCTTCTTCAGTCACTGACGATGTAGAAACATCTTCTGATGTTTCCTGCTTGCTACAAGCAGATATACCGACTATGAGCGCTAGCAAAATTATACTCATGCGTGGTTGATTTAAAATCTGGTTAACTTTCATTCAGTTCCTCCAAAGGATTATTATGGTTAATCAATGATTATGTTATCACGCAAAAACCATGCTTAACTTTGACGGATAATATAATCAATTAAAACAGTTGGTTGGAAATTTCCGCCACATGCTTGGTTAATAGCAGCCACCACATTGGTTGCGGAGTGTATATATTGCACCTAGCCTAAGAATAATTTGTAAGCAGGATTTTCCGTTTCGTCCCAGTATGGGTAATCGAGCCGATTAAGAAAATCGGTAAAATCATTAAATTCATCAGGTGGCACTTGCATACCAACTAATACACGACCAAAATCAGCACCATGATTGCGGTAATGGAATAAGCTAATGTTCCAATCATGCCCCATTTTGTCTAAAAAATTCATCAGAGCATGCGGCCTCTCTGGAAACTCAAATCGAAATACTACTTCATTCACGGCTAGAGGCGCATGCCCACCTACTAAATGACGTAGATGCAATTTTGCTACTTCATTTTCTGTGAGGTCTATCGTTGGTAAAAGTTCCGCTTGTAAATTTTGTATTAACGTTTTTACTTCTGATTGATCGTGTATGGCAATACCAACATAGATGTGGGCTTCAGTTTCATCAGAATATCGATAGTTGAATTCAGTAATATTGTGCGTGCCTAGTAGTCGACAAAAAGACTTAAAAGCACCAGGCTTCTCAGGAATAGTGACTGCTAGAATAGCTTCTCGCTTTTCGCCCACCTCTGCACGCTCAGCAACAAAACGTAGGCGATCAAAGTTCATATTAGCACCGGATGCAATACCAATAAATGTTTTATCTTGCAGTTGTTCCCGTTCAACATAAGCTTTTATGCCAGCCGTTGCTAATGCGCCAGCAGGTTCTAAAATGCTGCGTGTATCTTCAAACACGTCTTTAATGGCGGCGCAAATTTCATCATTGCTGACTACAATCATTTCATCAACATATTGTTGGCAAAGTTGAAAATTAAGAGCGCCGACTTGCTTAACGGCAGCACCATCTGCAAAAAGTCCAACATGATCCAAGGTTACTCTTTTCCCTTGTTTCAATGACTCTGTCATGGCTTCGGCATCTTTGGCCTCAACGCCGATAATTTTAATTTCAGGTCGTTTCTCTTTGATATAAGCGGCTATACCAGAGATTAATCCACCCCCGCCCACGCAGCAGAAAATAGCATCGATTGGCTGTGGATGTGCATTTAATATTTCCATGGCAATCGTGCCTTGTCCAGCGATGACATCAGGGTCGTCATATGGATGCACAAAGGTAAGGTTTTCAGATGTTTTTAATGCAAGAGCATGTTGATAAGCATCTGAATAGCTATCTCCAGCTAATATGACTTCAGCACCAAGATTTTTGACTGCATTCACTTTAATCTGTGGTGTGGTAGTGGGCATTACAATCACAGCGCGGCAGGCCAATTTTTTCGCAGCTAAAGCAACGCCCTGTGCGTGATTGCCAGCACTGGCGGCAATCACGCCATGCTTAAGTTGGCTTGCAGGTAGCTTTGCCATTTTGTTGTATGCGCCGCGTAACTTAAAGGAGAATACCGGTTGCATGTCTTCTCGTTTAAGTAACACGCGGTTATGGATTCGTTTTGAAAGAATTGGCTGCAAATCCAATGGTGTGTTCACTGCAACATCGTAAACATGAGAGTTTTCAATGTTGCTAATATATTCTTTGATAGTCGGTTTTGACATGCTTAATTCAAGTGTTGGTCATGTTTAAATTTTGCGGAGCAGTGTATAGTTATGCTTTGTTTACATTATAAAGACTTTGTTAAGGATTTACTTAAAATGGCATATACGCAAGATGAATTAAAGCAACAAGTAGCGAAAGCGGCTGTAGAATACGTAAAAGAGGGCATTATTGGCGTTGGTACAGGCTCAACCGCTAACTATTTTATTGAAGAGCTGGCAAAGGTAAAAAACAAAATTGATGGTGCAGTAGCTAGTTCTGAAGCAACTGCTGAGCGGTTGCGCAGTCATGGCATTGAGGTGTTTGATTTAAACACAGTTGATCATCTTGATATCTATGTTGATGGTGCAGATGAAATCACAGAGCATATGCATATGCTAAAAGGTGGTGGCGGTGCATTGACGCGTGAAAAAATTGTCGCTGCGGTAGCTAAGCAGTTTATTTGTATATGTGACGAAAGCAAATATGTTCCAGTACTAGGAAAATTTCCATTGCCAGTAGAGGTATTGCCGATGGCGCGATCTCAAGTTGCCCGTGAATTGGTGAAATTAGGCGGCCAACCAAAACTGCGAGACTTTACTACCGATAATGGCAATATTATTCTTGATGTGCATAATTTAACGATTAATGATCCTGTAGAAATGGAAGCAAAAATTAATCAAATTGTAGGCGTTGTGACAAATGGTTTATTTGCGGCAAGACCTGCGAATGTACTATTGTTGGCGACAGCCGATGGCGTGAAAACGTTCAAAAAATAACCTGTCCAGCAAATAAAAAAACCCGCTATCAGGCGGGTTTTTTTATGCTATCTACATTATTAAATAAGATGGAGTGTTTTTAGAACATGCTTTGTGTTTTTAATATCATAGCCATAAATGATGGTCCCTTTAATATCTAACACAGGGATGCCTCTTGCATCGAGGGCCTCATGTTGCTTTCTACCTTCTTCAGACTTTTC
>CAXIBZ010000071.1:0-7791 GCA_964022105.1 uncultured Methylophilaceae bacterium | reverse complement strand
GAACAGGCATAGGGTGTTTTTTTGGTAAACCTGGATAATTAAATGATACGAACAAGACATGAAGCCAGTTCGGAACTCACACAAGGAGAAGTATTATGTGGACAACACCAGCAGCTACAGAAATGCGTTTTGGTTTTGAAGTAACAATGTACGTAATGAATAAATAATGCACTACAAAAGGACACAGGTGCAAGCATTCTGGCCGTTTCATCAGTTTGCATGTACTTGCCCCATTTGTGCTAGCAGTTAAACCCTCTTTTAATGCTACACGAAACTAAGCCCGCTGAAATAGCGGGCTTTTGTTTTATATAATTGATAAGCTAGCTTGACCAGCTCTTTTCAAATTAACCCTGGTTTTTACATGCGGCTTCAAAAACACGACGTTGAATCGTGATGTTTTCAAGCTCATTCCTGACATGAAAGCCTTCAGGACAAGCGCTAAGTGCGGCTTGCTTACAATCATTCCAACTTTTTATCCCGCTGCAAGTATATTCTGTCCATGCATGCTCATCTAATTTTGCTAACTGGCTTTGCGCTGCGCACCCACTAAGGAGAAATCCAATTAGTATGATATATCGTTTCATAAATGCTCCTTTATACACATTTATACGACATGCCCAATGTTAATTTAGTTGCTAAAAAACGGGCATTTGCCCGTTTTTATTTAAATGCAATATTAATCAAACTGGTAGTTAATGTGTGGTCTTTTGCTTCTGAATTGGCGATTCAATCTTTTACTTGATTGTGCTTCTTGCTCATCCACATAAGTAGCGCCAACCCATTCATCATTTGCACTGTAAGCATCTTTGTTTTTTACAGCTGGGTTTTGTGCAGCCCTTCTGCTGATAAATTTAAGTCTTAATGCGTTGTTAACATCTGCATCAGCTTGTGAAGCATCTGCTAGGTATACTTTTTGTGTACCAACTGCTGCTTGGCTTTCACCTTGTGTTGCATATGCATTGATAGATACGCTTAATAACAGTGCGCTTAATAGTGATAGTGTTTTCATTTCGTCTCTCCTAATCATTTAGTTTCTAATCTATAAAGCTCTTCTTTGTGAAACGCTTTATCATGAGACGTATTGTGCGCCTGAAAGGTCAATAAAAAATCTACTAATATACCTATATCGGTATATACCGTACGGCATATACGAACTTGATTATATCCACATTAATGTACAGAAGATCTAGGGTTATCTTGATAAAACTGCCAGATAATGTCGTTTGCATTGATGGCAGTTGAACCCATTGCATTACCGCGAACTTTCGTGCCACCAGGCCAAGAGTGACCACCTGTTTCGGTGACACATAGTTTCACTTGTGTATTGTTTTGGCATTGTGCATATAAATCGCAGTAGGCACCCTTCACCTCTAATATGCGCTGCGGAGTCGGTTGGCAGGCATTTATACTTAGCCATTTTTGTATCGTATCTGCAACGGGAACAAAATCTGCATGCGTTTTCGATTTAACACCAGAACCACCATCAAAGAGTACATGGTCATCATCCAGTGCATGGATATGTAAAATAGAAATTGGCCGGCTAGGTTTACAGGTTTGTGTGCCATCAGTACCTGCAACGGATGCAATGGCTGCAAAGGTATCCGTTAGTTCGCAAGCCAAACGATATGACATCATGCCACCATTCGACATGCCATTGGCGTAAATGCGGTTGCTATCAATATTGACACGCGTTTTTATGTCGGCAACTACTGCTTTAATTACGCTTACGTCATCTATATTCTCATCTCGTGCTTTGCCGCAACAAATACCTGCGTTCCAAGTCGCCAGTTTGCCACTGCGAAACCGACTATAACCATTAGGAAAAACTGCAATAAAACCTGCTTCTTCTGACTTAGAAATCAGGTGATAATATTTATCTGTGGCTTGGTATTCCATATTGCCACCGCCACCATGCAGCGATAACACTAATGGTGTTGCTTGATTTGGATTATAACTTTTAGGAACATGCACCATATATTGTCTTTTTTGGTTGGGCCGGCTGAGACTGAATGTGTAGTCGCCTGCAATTAGTGCTGTTGTTTTATTTGATTGTTGTGATGCTTTAAAGTCTTTGATGCGCTCTTTTAAATAGCTTTCAGACCAGGCTAGACTAGTGAATAATAAAGCTGAAAGTATGCTGAGAGTAAAGCCTCGTCGTTTTAGTTGCATGGTGTTCACCTTTGTTATTGGATTATAAGTTTAAACGCAGTGGGACATTTTTTGACGACAAGCAAATCTTGTAATGCGTTAATCTGTATCGTACTGAATTATCCTAGCTAAGCGATAGTTCAGGTGTTAGTGCAGCTCTTGTCGCCAAAATCGTTGCATTAGTGGTTTAACAGTAACTCCATGTACAAGAATCGATAATGTCACGACGATGAGCGTGATTTGTGTCAGTTGTAATGCTAACTTTTCAGGTAGCCCATGTTGAATGGCATACATTAAATAATAGAGTGAGCCTATTCCTCTAACACCAAACCAACCGGCAAGACCTTTTATGCGCCAACTAGTTTTGGTGCCCATGAGGGCGATGAGAACACTGATAGGGCGAGCAACGATAAACAAGAACATCGCTATGCCAACTGCCTCCCAACTCCACGAGTTGATGAATAATGTGCCTCCAATGAGCAAAATTAATACAAGTTCTGATAATCGTTCTAAATGTTCTTTAAAAATGAGTGAGCTCTCACTTACGGTAGGTTCCTCTATTGGCATAGTTTCCGTTTCATGGATATTAATTTGAGCCAGATTCGCGAGCTTTGATTCTGTTTGTCGTAATGCAACTGCAGCAAAAAATACAGCTAAAAACCCCCAAGCATGAAGCATCACAGTTACACCATAGACAAAGCCTATTAACCCTAGACCAAGAAAGTCATCAAACAATGTATGCGTATAGGGAGGGCGACGTAGCTTCCAGCTAATGTGTGCGAGTGAAACACCAGCAGCAATGCCAATCCCAACTCCAGCGATAGTTGCCCACAACACGTCAATCAGTAGCCAATTGATACCGTGATTACCTGCTTCGTGTAAGCCTAATAAAGAAAGGCCTAACATTACAAATGGGAAAGCGCTACCGTCATTCATGCCTGCTTCGCTGGTGAGTGTAAAGCGAAGGCTATCACGATCGCCATGATGGCGTGTTTGCACATCAGTGGCTAATACTGGATCAGTGGGTGCCAAAATAGCACCAAGTAAAATACATGCGCCAATCGGCAAACCTAAATAGTAGTGTGCAAACGCTGCAACAAGGAGCACAGTAATCGCCATTGAAACCGATGCCAATAATATAGGATTCTGCCAACGGTTAAGCTTAAACGGTGTCGGCATTTTTACGCCAGCAGAGAATAAGGAAATAAGGACAACAACTTCCGTTAATATTTCAAGCAACGCTGATTGTTTGAGCGGGTTGAAATGGAACAAATGTAAAACCGTTGGCCCTACGAGCAGTCCTACAGCAAGGTAAATCATAGAGGAAGTCACAGGTGAGCGCTGTATGATCGTTTTGGTAAAACCCATCACCAGCAAAAGCCCGCCCACTAAAGCAAACCATTGAGCACTAGTCATCGTTATGGATAAATCTTATGAAAGTTATCAGAAAAGTATTAATAGCAATGCGAGGATAGCATTGTTTTCACTGTTCGTTTAGCAGTCGTTTAAAAGTATTTCGTCATATACAATTAATTTAGTCTGAATGTCAATCATGCTTAATTATCAATATTAAGAATACAGGGGTACGTTCCATGAAGAAGATTAACTATGTCAGTTTTAAGGATGTTAATACACTAGATTGGCTCAAGATTTTGAATGAGCCAGTTCTTAGAAGACATTTGGTCGAACATGATATTTTTAACGAGACTACTATTAATAACTGGGCTAAGGAGCTTGGACATCATGAAGTGTTGTGCCATCTGCTGGATAGTCGGCGAGAATATAAAGCCCTCAAGAAATTTACCGACAGAATTAAACAATCACAGTTATTAAATCGTTATTTAGTTAGTTACTATGTATCCGTCAATCAGTGGCACAAGCTGCAATCTGAAAACGGTGATTGTGACTGACTCTGCATGGCTAAACCATTTACTTACGCTTGTTATAAAAAGAGACCAACTGTATAAAATTGTAGACGATTTATAAAAACTTATTTCCTGATTAATAGATGATTGCTTTGTCCATTTGGGCAATTATTTTCATTAATTAGGAGATGATGATGTATTCAACACAAACGAAAAGTATGTTCAAGCTTCGGCTGGGATTGCTAATTGTTGCCGTTTTATCGCTAACTACTGCGTTAATTCTAGGAACAGAAACGAAGGCTGCGCAACCGATAAAACAAACATTAGCAAAGTTTGATAACAATGGATCTTTAGTTCGGCCTACTGGTTATCGAGAGTGGGTGTTTATTGGCGCACCATTGACGCCCAATGATATGAATAATGGGCAAGCAGCTTTCCCAGAGTTTCATAATGTGTATATAGATCCAGTAAGCTGGTCGCACTGGAAAAGTAAAGGTGAGTTTAGGGATGGCACAATTGTTGTCAAAGAGTTAGTGAGTGTGGGAAGCAAAACTAGCTTTTCTGGAAATGGTTATTTTGAAGGTGAGTATATTGGCCTAGAAGCGATGGTCAAGAGTAAGGCACATTTCGCAAATAATCCCGGTAACTGGGGCTTCTTTAGATTTACTAATGAAGATTTTCAATCATTAAAATCAAAAGCTGACGTATTACCAAATGATGCCTGTGCTGCTTGTCATTCACCAAATGCGAAACAGGATTTGGTATTTATTCAGCATTACCCAGTGCTTAGAGCAGGTAAAGCAGCTGGTAAAGCGGCAACTGGTGGATATTAGGAAGGGATAGAAATGGCTAATATTCAACCAGTAAAATTAAGTAATGCAGATGCAAATACGGCTACTACGCTCAATGCTGTAAAATCTAAACTAGGCATGGTGCCAAATTTGATTGCTACATTTGCACATTCAAAACCTGTACTTGATAGTTATCTACAATTTTCTGAAAACCTGACACATGGTCTATTAACTGACAAACAACGTGAAATGATAGCGCTAGCAGTCGCACAGGTAAATTTATGTCGCTATTGTTTGAGTGCGCATACCATGTTGGGTAAGGTAGCCGGTTTAAATGAAGCAGAAATAGATAGAGCACGCAGGGGTGGTGCAGTAGGAACAATCGACGATTTAATCGTTTCATTTGCAAAAAAAATTGTAGTGAGTCGTGGAATGCTAGATCTAGGGACAGTAGAAGATTTGCGCGCTAAAGGCTTGACTGATACATTAATCATAGAAGTGATTGCAAATGTAATTATTAATATGATGACTAACTATACAAATAATATTGCAGATACCGTGGTTGATTTTCCTTTGGTGAATCTTTAATCACGTTTTTAAATTTGAGCTTACTGGTAAGTAACCAGTAGGCTTTTTCTTTTGAGAAAAGATAATGGCCGAATATATTGAGTCTTTATTAAAAGAAGTACATGCTTGCAAAAAGTGTGAGTCTTCACTGCCTTTTTCACCGAATCCCATACTGCAATTACACCCTAAAGCTAAGATTTTAATTGCTGGGCAGGCTCCGGGCAGAAAAGCACATTTGGCTAATAAACCCTTTGCTGATGCAAGCGGTGACCGTTTACGTAGTTGGTTGAATCTTGTAGTAGATGATTTTTATGATGTAAAGAAAGTGGCGATTTTGCCAATGGGATTTTGTTATCCTGGGACTGGTAAATCAGGCGACTTAGCACCAAGACTTGAATGTGCAGAGCAATGGAGAGAAAAGCTAATAGGCGTACTACCTAATATCGCTTTAACCTTAGTGATTGGGCAGTATGCCTATAAATACTATTATCCTGATATGAGAGATACGCTAACAGATGCAGTGAAATCATGGTCATTGAAATGGCCAAACCAGATCGTTTTACCTCACCCTAGTCCACGGAATAATAGTTGGTTAAAGCGCAATGGGTGGTTTGTAGAAGACGTTTTACCTAGCTTACAAGAAAGAATTCAGTACTTATTAGGCAGCCCATAAATTGAGTATGGGAAGAGTAATGCGGCAATGGCTTACTGCCGCATTAGCTAATGATTGTTGGATTCTCTACTACAGACTAGCAGCAGTTTTATGTTGAATTTTGCTCCAGTTTTGATTTGCCTTAGCAATGGTACCATCTGGATCTTTGTTAAATTCCTTCAATACAGCTTCATTTAAAAAAACGTAAAGTTTGTTGTTATGGATTGCAGCATAGCGCGGGTCACCATCAAACTTTTTACCAACAGATGCACCAAAAGCACAAAAACCGCCATATTCAGGCACATACTTATCGGGCGCGTTTTTGAATGTCTTTAAGTTATCCTCGGATGCAAAGTAATACGCAACACCTTGATGTACACCAGTAAATTTATTAGTACCATCAATACGATTACCAATGGCGAGAAACGCAACTGGGTCAACACCGTGCAAGCCAAGCGGAGCACCTGCATAAGTCAATCCAGGAACGGTATTGTGTTCATCAGCTGCTTGTGCCGAGGTTACAGCGATTGCAATTGGAAGCGATAGTATACCGATTGCCACTTTAAAACGATTATTTAACATCTTAAATCTCCTAATTTTTACTTGTTTAGTTGTCGTCATTGACAATTAAATAGTATGTTTTGTGGCGGGACTTAGGGTCTCAGTTTTTTGACATATTGTCTCGACTGGATAGAGTTGACTAGTCTTGTTAACGGTTACGATGATGAGGGCTTTGCATTCGGCGCTGTTTGTTCGTTTTGTTTTAACCACGCTTTGGGCGGCATACCGACCAATGTATAAAATGCACGTGAAAATGCACTTAAGCCACTATAGCCGATAGCATCTACAACATAAGAGAGTGATTTTCCGCTCAATAACAACGATTTTGCTTTACTGATACGCCACTCAGTCAGATAAGCATGTGGTGTCATGCCAATCGTTTGGTGAAAGTGTGCGGCAAAGCGTGCGCGTGACATGCCAGCCTCCATCGCTAATGTTTCTAATGACCATGTTTTTGCAGGCGATTCATGGACGGCATTAATCGCTTTAGCTAACTTATTGTCTGCTAACCCGGCAAGTAATCCTATATGAATTTTATTTTGGTCCATTAAATGGCGAATTAATAAAACGATGGTAACTTCTATAAGACGATTGAGAATGGATTGTTGACCACAATGGTGATCAATCGCTTCATCAAAAAGTAAATTCAGTACGCTATGAAGTTGTGGAATTTCTTTAAAACTGACGCATAGAACATCAGGAAATGACTTTGTTAATGGGTTGCCTAACGTTTGGTCAAAATTGAAGGTCGCGCAGACCATGCTTGTTTCATTAACTGGAGACAAACGATGCTTTTTGGCATTAACGTAAAAAATCAGAACAGGCTCGCAATAGCGCTGTGTGGGTAGACCAACTGTTTCTAGATCAAGTTGGCCTTCCTTTAAAATGTGAATATAACCGACATTACCCGACTCATCATAATCAGCACTGTGGCATAGCTTACCTGCCTGAAAAACGTCAGCATGTAGGTCGAATGTTTCTAATAACCAGTGTAAGCGATCTGCCATGATGAAAAGCGAATTTTGTAATAATTAAACATCATACTGTATCCAAAAAATTAAGCATAATCTCATCACAGTCTGATTCTATAAGACCATAGCGGCCTTATAGAATCAGTGTTGTTTACCCATGTCCAATATGGTCAGATAACCATTGTTGTGGATTAGACAGTTCTGCCATCTTTTTTGCTTTATTCGTCGCTTTTACA
>CAXIBZ010000070.1:0-7893 GCA_964022105.1 uncultured Methylophilaceae bacterium | reverse complement strand
TATTCAAGCATTGAAAAATTAAAGTTTTCCGCATAATGGAAATTAACAAGTCATCAATGTGATTTTGTTTTGGCGTGCAGCACGAATTGCAAGACGCAAACAAGATTGAAGTGGAGAAAATAAACAATGGCACAAGATGCAGCCTTAAATAATGGGGTACCAGGTCTTTTACCTCAGCAAATAGGAAGTAAATTATTCTTACTTGCTGGTATTGCAGCAGTCATTGCTGTGATGGTTGTTTTCTGGCTATGGAGCCAGCAACCAGATTACCGAGTTTTGTTTTCTAATTTTAGTGACAAGGATGGCGGCGCTATTGTGGCTGCATTGGATAAAATGAATGTCCCATATAAGCTATCAGATAGTGGGACAGCAATCTTGGTGCCAGCAGCGCAAGTGCATCAAGCAAGGTTAAAACTTGCTTCAGAGGGCTTACCTAAAGGCGGTAATATTGGTTTTGAATTATTAGAAAAACAGAAATTTGGCGTTTCACAATTTGTTGAGCAAGTAAACTTTCAACGTGGTTTGGAAGGTGAGCTTGAGCGCAGCATTCAAGCAATAGACTCAGTGGAGTCCGCTATCATTCATTTGGCCATTCCAAAGCAATCTGTTTTTGTAAGAGATCAGCAAAAACCAACCGCTTCTGTTTTATTAAACGTATTACCAGGTAGGCATTTAGATGCCAATCAAGTGAGCGCTGTTGTCCATTTAGTGGCAAGCAGTGTACCCAATCTACCAACTGCAAATGTGACAGTTGTTGATCAAAATGGCAATCTGCTATCTGATACATCCAAAAAACCTGGGGCAAAAAACCTAGATCCAGCACAACTTAAATATATAGACGAGCTTCAGCAAAATATTGCTCGACGCGTCGAGTCTATCATTATGCCTATCGTAGGAACTGGCAATGTGCGGGCAGAAGCCAGTGTAGAGGTTGACTTTAGCTCTACTGAGCAAGCTGCAGAGATTTATAAGCCAAATCAGAACACTACAGACGTTGCTGTGCGGAGTATGCAGAGCAATGAATCGCAAGTGGTTGATGGTACGGGGGCAACAGGTGTGCCTGGGGCCTTATCTAATCAACCGCCAGAAGATGCAGCGGCGCCAATCACAACTGAAGAAGGTGAAGCAATGACAGCCGTAGCCGCTGCAACGCCTGTTAAGTCTCAAAAAAATACAACAACCAACTTTGAAGTTGATAAAACAGTCCGTTACATACAACAACCCATGGGCGGTGTTAAACGCATTAATGTAGCGGTAGTGGTGAATAATATGCCTGTTGTTGATGCTGAAGGTAAGACCACTTATCGACCATTAACCGATGCAGAGAAACAACAAATCAATGATTTGGCAAGGCAAGCCATGGGCTTTAATCAAGAGCGTGGGGATGCGCTTGCCGTCGTTAATAGTGCTTTTGCGCAAGCAGCTGTTGAACCGTTACCAGAAGTGCCAGTGTGGCAAAGTGCAACTACGATTGAGTATGTTAAAGATGCGTTACGTTTTATCGTTGGCATTGTGGCAATGTTCTTATTGTACAAAAAAGTGCTTAAACCGATGTTCAATAAATTAACTGAACCATTAGCACTTGTTTCTAACCGCCAGCAAGCGCTGCCAACATTGAATAGTGGTAACGGCGAAGTCATTATGGAGGAAAGTCCTCAGATAATCTCTCGATACAATCAAAGTCTAGACTCGGCAAGACAAATTGCTGCTGAGAACCCAAGAATGGTTGCTAGTGTTGTTTCTGGCTGGACGAGTGGGGCATCAAAATGAGTGATGATGGCGTAATGAAAAGTGCAGTGCTGATGCTCGCTATCGGCGAAGATGAAGCAGCAGAGGTGATGAAGTATTTATCACCCAAAGAAGTGCAGAAGTTAGGCGCCGCAATGGCAACGTTAAAATCAGTCGGCAGAGAACAAGTAGAAACTACTGTTAACGATTTTCTGAGCGTGGCTGATGCTAGCAGCGATTTCGGTTTGGATTCCGATGAATATATTCGCTCTGTGTTAAAGAAAGCATTAGGAGATAAAGCAGACAGCGTATTAGACCGTATTTTACATAATAGTGATTCTAGTGGCATTGAAAGTCTCAAGTGGATGGATGCAGGAACAGTGGCGGAACTGATTAAAGATGAGCATCCACAAATCATTGCAACTATATTAGTTCATCTTGACGCTGACCATGCTTCTGAAATTTTGTCGCAATTTACTGACCGTCTGCGTCAGGATGTTTTATTACGTATTGCCACACTAGATGGTGTACAACCTACAGCGCTCAAAGAGTTAAATGAAGTACTGGGTAAATTACTATCTGGCAATGATAGTTTGAAGAAACAGTCGATGGGTGGCGTAAAAATAGCTGCAGGAATTATGAACTATTTCAGCGGAGATATCGAGACCTCTGTCATGGAGGGGTTACGGAATTACGATGAAGATTTAGCGCAGCAAATTATGGATACCATGTTTGTATTTGATGACATTATCAATATTGATGACAAAGGTATTCAAGTGATGTTGCGTGAAGTGCAATCTGAAACATTGATTATTGCCTTGAAAGGCACTACTGCCGAAATGCGCGAGAAAATCTTTAAAAACATGTCTTCAAGGGCAGCAGAAATGATGCGAGAAGATTTAGAAAGCAAAGGTCCTGTGAAATTGTCAGAAGTTGAAGCACAGCAAAAACAAATGCTACAAATTGTCAGACGTTTGGCTGATGAAGGTCAAATTATGCTAGGTGGAAAAGGTGGAGAAGATGAGTATGTCTGATAATCCACTGCCTAAAGAACAACAGACGGCTTATCAACGTTGGGAAATGTCAGCATTTTCAGACGAAAATGCAAACAATAGCTTTCGTCCTAAGAAAGCAAAGACGCCAACAGCGGCTGCAAGCAGCATTTCAGGTGCTTTAGAGAGTGTGCGTAAGGAAGCCTATACAAAAGGCATGCAAGAAGGTTTTGCGGTTGGCATGGCCAAAGCAAGAGAATATGCAGAGCAAGAGCGCGAAAAACTTCTAAATATCGCAGCTGGGTTTGAACGCGCACTAGAGTTAGCAGATCAAGCAATCGAAGAGGACATTCTGAAGCTTGCGTTAGACATCGCAAAACGCGTGATGAAGACAAAAATTGAAGTGAATCCTGAAGTAGTGTTGCCTGTGGTGAGAGATGCGATTCATTATCTGCCACATGTACAAAAACCAGCAAGAATCATTGTTCACCCAGAGGATGCGCGTATTTTAAGAAGTCAATTAGGCGAAGAGCTTTCAGAACAAGTTTGGCAGATTCAAGAAGATCATCATGTTGAGCGCGGCGGTTGCTTAGTTGAAACAGGCGAAAATCAAATTGATGCAAGCAATGAAATGCGTTGGAAACGCATTAGTCAGGCTTTAGCGCAAACGAATGATTGGTTAATCCCTTGATAGAAGCTAGCGTACACAGCGAGCGTTGGCAAAGCTATCTCAAAGACTGTCACGAGATTTTGAATATAGTTGAGCCAGTTGAAATCGCCGGCAGAATTATTAAACTGACGGGTTTAGTCATGGAAGCAGCGGGTATTAAATTGCCCATCGGCAGTGCCTGTTATGTCCCATTATCTGGCGGACGCAGAGTTGAGGCAGAGGTGGTTGGATTTGATGGCGATAAATTACTATTGATGCCGCAAAGTGGTGTCGATGGCGTCGTGCCTGGTGCTAAAGTTTTTGCGATGGATGTTGCCGATGCACTACCAAAACCTAAACATCATAATCAACCCAGAAGAAGAGCTTCTGATCGTACCCGACATTTACCTGTGGGAAATGGTTTACTTGGGCGTGTATTGGATGGTGCTGGCAATCCCTTGGATGGGTTAGGTAAAGTCATTACAGAGAAAAGCGCGCCACTAACGGCTAGAAATATTAACCCGTTAGAGCGTGCCCCGATAGAAGAAATATTAGATGTTGGCGTCCGAGCAATCAACAGTATGTTGACAATAGGACGCGGACAAAGAATGGGCTTGTTTGCAGGCTCAGGTGTTGGTAAGAGTGTTTTGCTAGGCATGATGGCGCGCTACACCACTGCGGATATCATTGTGGTTGGTTTGATTGGTGAAAGAGGGCGTGAGGTACAAGAGTTTATTGAGCAGATTCTTGGTGAAGAGGGACTAAAGCGTTCTGTTGTTGTTGCTGCGCCAGCTGATTCACCCGCTTTGATGCGCTTACAAGGCGCTAATTATGCGACCACGATTGCAGAGCATTTTCGCAATGAAGGTAAAAATGTATTGTTGATTATGGATTCCCTCACCCGCTATGCGATGGCGCAACGTGAAATTGCCCTTGCGGTTGGTGAGCCACCTGCAACCAAAGGCTATCCACCATCAGTATTTGCTAAATTACCTGCATTAGTTGAACGAACAGGCAATGGCAAGCGGGGAGAAGGCTCAATAACGGCTTTTTATACTGTGCTGACCGAAGGCGATGATCAACAAGATCCAATTGCAGACTCTGCCCGTGCAATTCTAGATGGCCATATTGTGCTAAGTAGAGAGCTCGCAGAAAGTGGGCATTATCCAGCGATTGATATAGAGCAATCGATTAGTCGTGCGATGCAGAATATTGCTAATCCAGAACATCAAAAGCAGGCACGCATGCTTAAGCAATTACATGCGCGCTATATGCGCAGTGAAGATTTGATTAATGTTGGCGCTTACGAAATGGGCAGTGATTCCATCTTAGATAAAGCAATTGCAAAACACGCAGGCATTGTAGAATTTTTACAACAAGATATATATGAACGCGCCAATGTCTCGCAAAGCTTACAAGGCTTAAGTGAGGTGTTACAACATTAATTTTGGAAAGTATAAATAATGGCTTCAGCTTCTACTTCAACGCTCACAATGCTAGTGAATTTAGCCAGTGAGGAGGTTGATCTGGCAACAAAAAATTTAGCAGTTGCTAATCAAGCATTAAAGTTGGAGCAGGAAAAAAGTGCAATGCTGCGAACATACAAGCAAGATTATATTGATCAGTACAATGCACGACTAAGTAATGGACTGGGCAAAGAGTTGCATTTGAACTATCAACGCTTTTTGCAAAATTTGGCACAAGCGATTGACGGGCAAGAACAGATGGTAATCGCTGCACAATATGAACGTGATAAAAAACGAGAAGTGTTGCAAAAAGCGCAGCAGAAGAAAATGTCATATGAAGTATTGATTAGTCGTGCGGAGAAAAAAGCACTGCATACGGCTAATAAAAGAGAACAGAAATTGATGGATGAATTTGCGATGCGCGCTAAAAGCAAGCATGCCAACTAAACCATCTAATGGATAACTAAATTAGGAATTGTGAAATGATGCAAAATTCGCCATTGTTTGTGACTAAAGTCAATTCAGCAAACAAGCCTAGAGATGTCATGGTTAATGAAAAGCAACCTTCTGAAGCAAATCAGACTTTTAAGCATATGCTCTCGAAGCAAGTTGAACAGTCTGAGACCAAATCTGCCAATGACAATCAAGTTAAACCTAAGTTAGATAATAAACAGCAAGCAAAAGCAAATGAAAACGCTCCAGCAGAAGTCGAGCAATCACAAACAGCACAAGGAATTGCTGTCCCTGTAGCAAACGTGTTAGTCAGTGAGCAAGGGTTAGCATCAGATACAGATGCGCAGCAGCTTGCATCGGAAGTTACAGCGAGAACAGTCAAAGATGTGACTGATGGCGCAGTTGATTTGGATGCAGTTAAACAAGCAGAGACCATCCAAACAGGTATTGCTAACGTAACGCCAAATGCCACGGCT
Organism: uncultured Methylophilaceae bacterium; assembly: GCA_964022105.1. Classification (GTDB taxonomy): domain Bacteria; phylum Pseudomonadota; class Gammaproteobacteria; order Burkholderiales; family Methylophilaceae. The sequence goes on along the minus strand of CAXIBZ010000070.1, from coordinate 2,129 downwards.
ATAAACAATAGCACAGACAACAAAGTGGAAGCTGCCGATAGCCGTGTTGTTAATGACCAGATAGCCAAAACAGGATTTACAAATCTGTCCTCTTTAACTCAGCCTAAGATTGCTGTTGACGTTAATGCAAAAGTATCCAGTGATATGGTTAATGAGACAACGAATGCGTTTAATAATTCTATGGCTACTAATAGCAATCTAGGAAAAGGTATAGCTGAAGCAAATGTTGATGTAAAAGACAATGCAGTTTTGCAAAGGCCAGACGCAGGTTTAGATGTTACTGTACTGGGTAAAGATAAGTTTGCCAGCCAGTTGAATATTGAAAAAAATACACAATTCAACCTAGATTCTGCCGTTACGCAACCGTCAAATAATATAGCAGAAGCAACATCTGCCTTAGCGTTAGCAGCTCAGGTATCTGGAAAGCAGCCATCACCAATAGAGGCCACACAAAACAACCTGAGTAATTTTATTAATGTATCGCCAGGCAAGCCTGGTTGGAGCGAAGCCATCGGTCAAAAAGTTGCTTGGATGGTAGGCGCTACTGAGCAATCGGCAACGCTGACATTAAATCCGAAAGATTTAGGCCCTTTACAAATCATTATCAATGTGAACAATGAAAAAGCGGACGCGACGTTTATTTCAGATAATCCTGAAGTGAGAAAAGCGCTAGAAGATGGCATGTCTAATTTAAAACACTCGATGAGTCAGGCGGGTGTTGAACTAGGACAAGCGAATGTCAATACAGGTAAGGAGCATCAAGCTTTTCAACAAGCAAATCAAGGCTATTCGCAAAAACAAGCAAATGCAAGGAGTGATGCACAGGGTGCAGAGCATATAGTGCAACAGACTGTTATTAAACGTGTTAGCAATGGGCTTGTGGATACGTTTGCTTAATTAACATTCGTCATTTCCCTACTTAAAAACGCCTAATCGATTTCTACATGATTAGGCGTTTTTACATTTCATATACAAAAAAGTGAATTAAGGTTTTTTCCCCCACTTATTCCAGCCATTAATAATTTTTTATTCTTGTACAGTAACACTATAGGGTTTCAGGGCGCATATAGCTGACTGAAACAGTAAGTTAGCTGATATGAAAATGCGGAGAGAAAAATGATACTGAATTCAAAAGTTGATGAGTTAATAGTGAACGAACTGGCTGCTAAAGAGTTGAGAATTGCGACAGAGAACTGTAAAGCCGCAGAAGCAGAGTTGAAGGATGCACAGTTTAAGTACGATAAGTTAGTTAACTTCCGCCAAGATTATGTTGATCGTTTTGACAACGAAATGCAGCACTATGTAGCACAAGATACGCACCAAGGCTTCCGTAGTTTTTTCTCAAGACTTGATGTGGTGATTTTTGAGCAACAAGACATTATTGCCAGTCTAGAGCGCAAATTAAAAATTCAACGTCAACTGCTTGAAGAGTGCAAAAAGAAGTGCGCATTTCTAGATGAGCTGGATAGCGAATTGCAAATGGAAGAAGCCATACATTAGTACGCTATCTATTTATTTGCGTACTTTTGAAAACTTTTTAACCAAGCGATCACTGTTAGGCGGCATTGAATATGAAAGGCAATAAATTGGCTCCTAAAAATTTACCTGTAGCAGAGTTAAGACTGTTACTGACTGCCGTATCAGATCATGGCACACAACACTTACATGAAGTTGAGGCAGATTTGAATCAAACTGCATTCTTGTTAACTGGCGCGATAGAAAAGCTCGGTGAGAGCTTTATGGCTATCCATGCGGCAGTCAACCATCAACAAGATGAAATAGATACGCTGTTGACGGAGGCAGATGTGCCAGAAGCTAGCTATCAAAAAATTCTGCTGTTAAGAAAACAGATAGCAGATGAAGTCAACGCGGCAGTGACAGGATTGCAATTTCAGGATATGACAAGTCAATTGATTGAGCGTGTTATCAAGCGAATTGATGGGCTGAGAGAGTCATTAATTGCACTCTCCATTCATGGTGAAGACATGAATCCAGACCATGAACACCAAGAAATTGTGAAGCTGTTAGCAGAAATGAGTGCTGGTTTACATCTGCGAAATGATGCGCTTAAAGGCGGGCTCAGAAAGTCAGTACAGCAGCGGGACATGAGTTCTGGTGATGTCGAGTTA
>CAXIBZ010000069.1:0-7917 GCA_964022105.1 uncultured Methylophilaceae bacterium | reverse complement strand
ATTTATTTCAACTAGAGGAAGCAGAAAAGCGCGACCATCGTAAGCTCGGGAAACAGCTGGATTATTTTCACATGCAGGATGACGCACCTGGTATGGTGTTTTGGCACCCTAAAGGTTGGGCACTTTGGCAGCAGATAGAGCAGTATATGCGGCAAATGTTCATAGATTTTGGATATAAAGAAGTACGTACACCTGCAGTACTGGATAAAACGTTATGGGAGAAGTCTGGGCATTGGCAAAATTATCATGACCATATGTTTGTCACTGCTTCAGAAAATCGTGACTATGCGGTTAAGCCCATGAATTGTCCTGGACACATTCAGATTTTTAACAGTCATTTGCACAGTTACCGTGACTTGCCTTTACGTTTAGCTGAGTTTGGTTCATGCCATCGCAACGAACCTTCGGGCGCACTACATGGGTTAATGCGTGTGCGAGGCTTTACGCAAGATGATGCCCATATTTTCTGCATGGAATCACAGGTTGAGGCAGAAGTGGCGGATTTTATTAGAATGCTATACAAAGCCTACGAAGACTTTGGTTTCAAAGAGGTTTTAGTAAAGTTATCTACACGACCAGAAAAGCGTATTGGCTCCGATGCAGAGTGGGATAGAGCAGAAACGTCACTAGCTAATGCATTAAAAGCAAATGGACTGGATTTTGATTATTTGCCTGGAGAAGGGGCGTTTTACGGACCGAAAATTGAATTCACACTTAAAGATAGCCTAGGTCGCCTGTGGCAATGCGGCACTGTTCAACTGGACGCCAACTTACCAGAGCGCTTAGGAGCAGAGTATGTTGCAGAGGACAATTCACGGCAGCGCCCAGTGATGCTTCATCGTGCCATCGTTGGTTCTATGGAGCGTTTTATGGGTATTTTGATAGAGAATTATGCAGGTGCAATGCCGGTTTGGTTGTCGCCTGTACAAGTCATGGTGCTTAATATTTCGGATGCCCAAGCAGATTACGTGTTGCAAGTAGTTGAAAAGTTGAAGAAAAGTGGCGTTAGATGCGAATTTGACTTGAGAAATGAGAAGATTACCTATAAAATACGCGAGCACAGTATGCAGAAGCTGCCCTATTTATTAGTGGCTGGTGATAGAGAAATGCAAACAGGCTGTGTGGCCGTGCGAACCAGAAAAGGTGAAGACTTAGGTTCTATGCCTGTAGAAGCGTTTATTCAACGTATTAAAACAGATATAGAAAACAAAGCTTAAGTACTTATCTCGATATAAATTTGTCTGGTAATGCGCGGCTTTTGATTTGATATTTTAGATTTGAACACAAGGGGATTGCTATAGCTCAAGACAGAGGTAAAGGGACAAGAATTAACGGTGAAATCACAGCGAGAGAAGTGCGCTTAGTTGGAATTGACAGTGAGCCGTTAGGAATTATGAGCTTGGCAGAAGCGTTTGCTAAAGCCGAAGAAGTAGATATTGACCTTGTAGAAATTGCTCCAAATGCTAGCCCACCAGTTTGCCGCCTTATGGATTATGGCAAATTTAAATATGCAGAAAGCAAGCGCATGCACGAGCAAAAGCTGAAGCAAAAGCAGGTTCAAATTAAAGAAGTAAAATTTCGCCCTGCAACAGATAGTGGTGATTACAACATTAAAGTACGTAATATCACACGATTCTTAGAGGCAGGCGATAAAGTAAAGTGTACATTAAGATTTAGGGGGCGAGAAATTACCCACCAAGAATTTGGTCTCGATTTGTTAAGACGTGTACAAGCAGATTTGGAAGAAGTGGCCGTTGTTGAGCAGTTTCCTAAAATGGAAGGTCGCCAAATGGTCATGGTGCTGGCAGCAGTAAAAAAAGTAGCACCAAAAAAGAATGAAAAAGTAAAGTCTGATAAAGCAGACGAAAAAGTAAAAGAATAATAAAGTATTACAAGTTTCCTGAGTGAACTGGCCAAAAGGCATGCCTATGCACTCATCATTACTCTTTAAGGAGAAAAAAATGCCAAAAATGAAAACAAAGAGCAGCGCAAAAAAGCGCTTTAAGTTCTTAGGTAACGGTAAAGTAAAACGTACCCATTCACATCTTCGTCATATCTTGACAAAGAAAACAACGAAGCAAAAGCGTAAGCTACGTGGTACCGAGATTATTTCTGCAACAGACGTCAAACGCATTCGCGCAATGATGCCAACACGATAAGGAGAATAATATGCCTAGAGTAAAACGTGGTGTCGTCGCTCGTGCAAGACACAAAAAAGTATTAAAAGCGGCAAAAGGCTATCGCGGCCGTCGCAACAACGTATACCGTGTTGCTAAACAAGCAGTCATGAAAGCTGGACAATACGCTTATCGTGATCGTCGCCAGAAAAAACGTCAGTTCCGCACATTATGGATTGCACGTATTAATGCAGGTGCACGTGAGTGTGGTTTAACATACAGCCGCTTCATGAATGGTTTGAAAAAATCAGCAGTGGATGTAGATCGTAAAGTGCTAGCGGATTTAGCTGTGTTTGATAAACAAGCTTTTGCAAAATTTGTAGATTTGGCAAAAGCAGGATTAGCAGCATAGTTTTTTCTAACAAAAAAAGAGGCTGCGGCCTCTTTTTTTTTCTTAGACTATATATTTTAGGTTGGCATGGCAAATTTAGACCATTTAATTACAGAAGCACAAGCTGATTTTGCAGCTTGTCAAACAACCACTGCACTAGAAGATGCAAAGGCAAAATATCTGGGTAAGACAGGTGCTATCACAGAAGCCTTAAAAGGTTTAGGTAGGCTGTCTGCTGAAGAGAGACCTGCTGCTGGCGCAGCAATTAATGTCGTAAAAAAACAAGTTGAAGCAGCATTAAATGCTAGACGTGATGCGCTTTTAGATGCTTCACAAGCAGCACAGTTAGCAAGCGAATCGCTTGATGTCACGCTACCTGCGCGGGCACAGGGGCAAGGTGGATTACACCCCGTATCACTGACTTTGCGGCGCATAGAGCAACTGTTTCATTCAATTGGTTTTGATGTGGCAACAGGACCAGAAATTGAAACTGACTTTTACAACTTTACTGCGCTTAATATTCCTGAAAATCATCCCGCACGTGCGATGCATGATACTTTTTATGTTGACGATGCACATGTGCTGAGAACACATACATCACCTGTTCAAGTGCATTACATGGAGAATGCACTAAAAGAAAATAAAACACCACCATTTAAAATTATTGCACCAGGACGCGTCTATCGCGTCGACTCTGATGCAACACACTCTCCGATGTTTCATCAGGTAGAAGGGCTATGGGTTGATCAGGCCATCAGCTTTGCCAATTTAAAAGGTGTTGTACAAGATTTTCTGCAAAAATTTTTCGAGCGTGACGATATTAAAGTGCGCTTCAGGCCATCATTCTTTCCATTTACAGAGCCCTCAGCAGAAATGGACATGAGCTGGAATGATGGTTGGTTGGAAATAGGTGGGTGTGGCATGGTGCACCCTGAGGCGTTCAGACATGTAAATGTTGATAGTGAGCAGTATCAGGGTTTTGCTTTTGGTCTTGGCGTTGAACGCCTGGCGATGTTACGTTACGGCGTCAATGATTTAAGACATTTCTTTAACAATGATTTGCGCTTCTTAAGCCAATTTTCTAAATAAATTTAACGATTAAGAATCTATTATGCAATTTTCAGAACATTGGTTACGTCAATTTGTTAATCCGGCATTGGATGCGGATGCACTCGGGCATGCGCTAACAATGGCGGGCTTGGAAGTTGAAGAGCAGACTTTTGTAGCGCAGCCATTTAATAACGTTGTTGTTGGTGAAATTATTTCAGCGGAGAAACATCCGGATGCTGATCGACTTCAGTTGTGTCAAGTGGATGTGGGGGAAGCAGAGCCTCTACAAATTGTATGTGGTGCGCCTAATGCACGAGTTGGATTAAAAGCGCCTTGTGCCAAAGTTGGCGCTAACCTGACGGATTTTAAGATAAAAGAAGCAAAAGTACGTGGTGTTAAATCATTTGGTATGATGTGTTCAGCCAAAGAGCTGGGCCTAGAAGAAGAAGCACATGGCTTGTTAGAGTTTCCATCAGATGCTGTCGTTGGGCAGGATGTGCGTGAATATTTAGATCTAGATGACACACTGTATACGATTAAACTTACGCCAAATCGGGCGGATTGTTTAAGTATTTTAGGTATTGCGCGCGATGTGATGGCAATTACTGGTAAGACTATGGTTTTACCTCAAGTAACTGCGGTCAATATCACCACGGAAAAATCACATCTAGTAGATGTAATCGAACAAGAAGCGTGTCCGAGTTATTATGGGCGAGTCATTACAGGCGTTAATGCAAACGCAAGTACGCCTGATTGGATGATAAGAGCCATTGAGCGTAGCGGTTTACGCAGTATTAGTGCCATTGTCGATATCACCAATTATGTTTTACTTGAGCTAGGCCAACCGCTGCATGCTTTTGATTTAGATAAACTAAACGGTAAGATTAGCGTTCGGTTTGCTAAAAAGGATGAGCAAATCAAACTCTTAAACGATACCGAGGCTAAATTAGCTGAGGATGATTTAGTCATTGCTGATGACTCAGGCCCTATTGCGCTAGCGGGTATTATGGGTGGTGAACCAACATCGGTTAATCATCAAACGACAAGTATATTTTTAGAATCTGCTTTTTTTACACCTGAAGTGATGGCAGGTAAAGCACGTAGGTTAGGGTTGAGTACTGATTCATCTTACCGCTTTGAACGTGGTGTTGATTATGGAAATACCAAACAGGCAATGGAACGTGCAACGGCGCTTATTTTGGAAGTATGTGGTGGTCATGCAGGGTCAATCACAGAAAAAGTTGGACGCTTGCCCGAACGTAAAAAAGTGAAGCTAAGATATGCGCGAATAGCATCTGTGCTTGGTATCCAATTGTCGAAAGACGATGTTGCCAACATACTGAAGCAACTTGGTTTTTCGTTTGATGAAACAGAAGATGGATTTGTTGTTCAGGCACCGTCTTATCGCTTTGATATTGAGCGAGAAGCTGACTTGATAGAAGAAGTTGCACGGTTACATGGATATGACAAAATTCCAGCAATTGCACCAGTCGCAAATGTAACAATGCTACCATTGCCAGAAGCCAAGCGTAGCTTGAATTGGTTAAAAGATAGTTTACTATCAAAAGGTTATCAAGAAGTTGTTACTTATAGCTTTGTGGAAGAAAGTTGGGAGCGTACGCTATCGGATAACCAAAATCCAATCATGCTCAAGAATCCAATTGCCAGCAATTTAAGTGTCATGCGCAGTAGTTTATGGGCTGGTTTATTGGATGTACTTACTTATAACCTAAATCGTAAGCAAGATCGTGCGATGTTGTTTGAAACGGGTAGTACCTACCATCGCAATGATAACGGCTATCAGGAAACTGCTAGGGTGGCAGGCTTGTGCTATGGAACAGCAAACCCTGAACAATGGAGTGATGCTGCGCGCGATTTTGATTTCTATGATATGAAAGCAGTAGTAGATACGCTAACGCATCAGCAAGCCACTTACAAGCGAGATGTACATGCTGCATTGCACCCTGGTCAAACAGCTCGTGTATATTTGAATGATATAGCAATTGGTTGGTTGGGCAAGTTGCATCCAAAATATCAGCAACAATATGATTTACCCAAAAGCACTATATTGTTTGAATTGAATACTGAACTAATATTACAAACAAAGCTTGCATCGTATACTGAGGTTTCCAAGTTTTTACCTGTGCGTCGTGATATAGCGATTGTGGTTGATGAGACAATAGAGGTGCAAACCATTATCGATGCTGTGAATGCTGAAAAGATTCCATTGTTGCAAAAGGTACAGTTATTTGACATCTATCAAGGAAAAGGAATCGAAGAAGGTAAAAAAAGCCTTGCATTTCTTATACTTATGCAAGATACTAACAAAACGCTTATCGATTCAGAAGCAGAGGCTGCAATAGCCAAACTGCTCAAATTATTAGAAAATAAATTTAATGCGCAGTTAAGACATTAACTGAAAACAATGACGACGGAATAAAAGCAATACAGGGAGTTTTTATGACACTAACGAAAGCGGATTTGGCAGATCTGCTATTTGAACAAGTTGGGCTCAACAAGCGAGAAGCTAAAGACATGGTTGAAGCGTTTTTTGAAGAACTAAGATGTGCATTAGAAAATGGGGATAGTGTCAAGTTATCAGGGTTTGGTAATTTTGAGCTTCGGAAAAAGTCAGAAAGACCTGGTCGTAACCCAAAAACAGGTGAGGAAATACCAATTTCTGCTCGCCGTGTGGTTACATTTCATGCAAGCCAAAAGTTGAAAAGTAAAGTTGAAGAGCATTACGCTAAATAATTTGAGTAGCCAATAACCATTAAATGTATGCCAGATACTATTAAAAACGTACAGTTACCACCGATCCCAGCCAAACGTTACTTTACGATTGGCGAGGTAAGTGATTTATGTGGCGTGAAACCACATGTGCTACGTTATTGGGAGCAAGAGTTTACGCAACTTAAACCAGTAAAACGTCGTGGCAATCGTCGTTATTATCAGCATCATGAAGTGTTATTGATTCGTAAAATCAGAGAGTTGCTTTATGAACAAGGCTTTACCATCAGTGGCGCACGCAACCGATTAGATGGTGCCGATGAAGCAGAAACCACTGAAAGTGGTGTACAGGAATCAGCGGTAAGTCTAGTATCAGGTAATGTAGAAAATATTAATGTGAGTTCTATTCGATCACAAATTCAAGAAGTTATTCAGCTATTACGCGCTTAAGCGTTTTATTTCATAAAAATCTCATCTTCAATGTAGTTTAAAATTGGTTTGTTAAGCAGAGCGTATCGCTATTTTGATTTATAATAATAGCGCACACTCAGTGAGTGCATTCGGGGCGTAGCGCAGTCTGGTAGCGTACTTGTCTGGGGGACAAGGGGTCGCAGGTTCAAATCCTGCCGTTCCGACCAATAACCACGCCATTCTATATGAATGGTGTTTTTATTTTACCCTTCGCGTAGCTTTTTCGTAGCTACTACCGTTTCTAAATTCGTGAATAATCCAGAAACACCCTCAACGTAGGGGACTAAATGTTCAGAAGATAAATGCGCATATTTTTGCACCATATCTAATGACTGCCAGCCACCTAATTGTTGCAATACATATAATGGTGTGCCATTTTGTACATGCCAACTAGCCCAAGTATGACGTAAATCATGCCATCTAAAGTTAGTAATACCAGCACGTTTCAGAGCATTTCGCCAAGCATGACCTTTTACATTCGTGACTGGCTTGCCCTTATATGTAAATACGTGGGTTGGATGCTTAAATCGTTCACCACGTAATACCGTGATTGCTTCACTCGACAAAGGCACAGGAATTGTTTTTCCAGCCTTTGCTTGATCAGCATAAATCCACGCTTGCTGTCTTGCTAAATCCACTTGCTCCCAAGTTAAACCATATACATTGGATTGACGTAAACCTGTTGCTAATGAGAATCTAACCATTGCCTCAAGATGCTCAGGCAACTCTTGAAAGAGTCTGTTTGCTTCGTCTTTACTTAACCAACGAATACGCTTTTGCGGTTCAGGCAAGCGGCGTAGAGAGGGTGCTCGATCCAACCATTCCCACTCATAAACCGCTTTACGTAAAATTGATGTTAAAACTCGCATACAACGATTTACGGTTGCATTGCTAACACCTGTTTTCTTACGTGCAAATGCGATTCTATCCAACTCGCTGCGGTTAATATCTTGCAAACATTTATCATCTAAAAATGGACTAAGCCATCGCAAATGATATAAATCAGTCACTTGTGACTTTTTATGTGCTGTTTCTGCAATATATCGAACTACAGCATCTTTCCAAGAATAACGGGGTTTGATCCCCAATCGTTCCTGATCCCACAATGCGGCTTTTAGCTTGTCATGATACTCTTGCGCTTTTGCCTTGTCGGAAGTC
>CAXIBZ010000068.1:0-7935 GCA_964022105.1 uncultured Methylophilaceae bacterium | reverse complement strand
CAGAAGATTATGAAGATGAAAAAACAGAACCTAGGAAGATGGAGTATTATTAATGAGTAAATTAGATTTAGGACTTAGAATTGTACAAATGCTAGCTGAGCTTGGTATAAAACCAGCTACATTTCTAGGTAAAGCTAGTAATGTTAAAAAAGCTTTTACAGGTGGTAAACCAACATTTTTTAAACCCGATGTTTTAGAAACATTTAGAGCTCAAGATGGTAATTTTTCTGATGCATTAAAAGCATCGCTAGATCAAGTTAATCAGACGCAACGTTCTGCAGAAACGTTAAGCAAAAATTTTGTACTAGGTGACGATAGTGTGAGCCTTTCTGATGTCATGATTGCTGGCCAGAAATCAAATATTGCATTTCAAGCTACGGTACAAGTTAGAAATAAACTTGTTTCGGCATACCAAGACATCATGAATATGCAGGTGTAGCCATTAGTCACATCTCATTTTTTATAGCGTTTGTGGTAGCGTGAGTTGTGGTGCAGATATAGGATGTCCTGACTCCAGGGCATATAGCCAAGCTAAGATTTCAGCAATCGTCTGATATAACGATGGTGGAATATGATCATCTAAATCAACTTGCATTAACATCGCTACCAGCTCTTTCGACTCATGCACTGCGACACCATTTTCTTTTGCTTTCGCAATAATTTGCTCCGCTATCAGACCACGACCTTTTGCAGCAATTTTTGGTGCAAAGTCATTCACTTCATCATACGCAAGTGCAACTGCTTGTTGCTGTAGGTTTACATTAGTCATCGCTAATAACCGTCAAGCGTTCAAGCGCTTGCCCATGTCGAGTTATTGCATTCACCAGCGCAGGTTTATTGGCGTTCATTAATGCTAAAGCGGCTTGTTCCTCTGCTGAAATACCAATCTGCATCCGTCCATTTTTAATACTAATTTTCGCTGATACTTTACCTAAGCGAGGCAAATGTAAAGTCAAATCGCTGGAGACGGGAGCAGTTAACGCATCTCCTTTGCCTTGTTGTTGCTGATTATTTTCTCGCTCACTGTCTATATATATATCCCAGTCCATCCTTTGGTTCGGCCAAACTTCGCCATGCCATGATAAACGTTGATGTTCCAGTATGTGTAATTGCTGTGGCAATATTGATTGCAAACTTTGTTGCAGCTGATTTTGCGGCTCTTGTTTAATTGCATTAATATGTCGACTGCCTTCAACAAAAGCTTTTAAGTGAGATTCATAAAATAAGCCGCTATTATTAATCGCTGCCTTTAACTGATGTGCTACCACTTCTGGATTATTTGGTCGATGACTAATCACTTGCTGTGCCATGAACCTTTCTGAAATCCCTTTAGCTTCAGCTTGTTTGAGTGTTGCATCAATGAATTTTGCTGTGTCGCTCACACTCGCAGTCGATACAGCATTGCCTAATGGGCCTTTAAGTGTCATTTCAGCTAACTTAGCTGTCAGCGCAGCTTGTTGTTTTGCTAGGTTTTCAGCTCTTGATTCTAGCCCCTGCGCTGCGTGCCCAATTCCAGCAACAGCAGTGAGCGGGCTAATTTTAGCCAAAGGCTTAACGCTCATCATGTTGCTAGATTTATCCATCAGCTGTCATCGTGTTACATGCGTAAATGTTTCACTGCTTTATTGTTTGTATGTCCGCTACTCAGCATATTGTTTAGCTTCATCATCCATGGCGCCATCAAATTTCTAATTTCGCGGTCGTTGGCCAAAATCATCTTAATACTTTTTAGTTTACGTTTATAAGCATCACCCGCTTCAGGTTGCACTTCATCATAATCACGAATCTGCTCGACATAATCTGCGCAGGTCACTTCAAGCTCTGCAAGTTCATCCCAATCTTGATTTTGTGCAGCTTGTAACATTTGATTCGTTACTTCCGCAACAGACTCATATAGTGAACATACTTTTTCGTAACTCATAATTAGACCTTTTCCATATATGCAATATCATTCTTTTTGATCGTTTCTTTAGAGGGTGCCATCTTTGCAGCATCTGTCTTACTGATCTGCTGCCATGCGCCTCGCAGTTCTGTCAGTAAACGAATCACTTCCTTTATCGGTTCTTCTATGACCTCTATATTTGCTTTAACTAGCTGATTAGTCATATAGATGTACAATGCATCTAGATTAACGGCAATATCGCCGCCAACCTCGTGATCAAGACTCATTCTTAAACCAGATTGAATAATCCTAATAGCCTTATAAATATAGTGGCTTCTGTTTTTATAATCATTTTGCTTCACATAAGGAATGGCTGCATTGCAGGCAACAATCGCACCGTCATAGAGCATCACAATGAGCTCTACAGGGTTTGCCGCATCAATACTGGATTCAATACTGATCTTTTTATATTGATTAATATTTGCGCTTGTTCCGAACATAGTCTTTCCTCTTATTTTAGATATTAATTACTGTTACTATTATTAAAAGCTTGGCTGATAAAACTCATTTGTGAGCTCATGCCTGCTAATACTACGTTCAGGTTGGTAAACTGTGCTGTATAACGTTTTTCCAAGCTAGCAAGGCGCACTTCACGCAATGCCACTTCATCTTCAATCGCATCAATGGCATCATTGATGTTATTGGTTCTGTCAGTCAGAGTAATATTTAATGATGTGGTTGCCCAATTGTTTAATTTGGTGGCAAAACCTTCGCTAGAGGTAAAAAGGTTAGCTAAGTCATCCAGATTTTCATCAATCGCTTGATTAAATAACGTAGTGTCCAGCGCTAGACCCACACCTACACTGGTTGTAATGCCTACATTTGAAAGTGCCTGATAGGTACCGCCACTGACAGTGCCACCAATAATCGCTCTTAATTCGCTAATCATTTGTCTGACTGCTGGATCGCCTGCAAGACTCCCCGCAGACTTTCCACTAGAGGCATAAGCTGAAAGACTTTTCAAATCACTCATCAATCCATTGTATTCAGTAATAAACTTATTAGCCGCCTCTTTAATCGCTGCAGTATCTTTACTGATATTTAGATTAACAGGCGCAGTTGTGACTTGCTGCAAATTCAGTGTCACACCTTGAATTGCATCGGTGACTATATTAGAAGATTTTGAAATGGCAACACCATTTACATTGAAGGTTGCATTTTGTGCCGTCAGTGTCTCGGACATATTCTGCGCACCAGCAGGATCGTTAGTCAACAAGCTACTGATTGTTGCATCACCAGAGACAGAAACACTCATACTATTATTCACGCCAGTTGCTTTAGAACTGAATACCAAGCGATAAGGAGAGGCTCCTCCGTCATTAACAATGCTTGCCGTTACGCCAATATTGGCGCTATTCACAGCATCACGAATCCCTTCAAGGGTATTGTTCGTATTATCAATAGTGACTGTTTGCAAGCTAGCGCCAGCTGAAGTAAAGCTAGCGCCAGAATATGTACCTGTACCGTTATCAAACGTACCACCAGTAATTGTCCCGAAATCAAAACTAATTGTTGTACTTGTGCCTGTCCCTATAGCTGAATTGCTTGTTGCTTGACCCGCTGCCACCAATTGTTGCGACTGTGCCAAGCTTGATACATTAAGCGTATACGTGCCAGGATTTGCTGTACTTCCAGCTGAGGCTGTTAATGCACTTGAGTTAGTTGAATTAGCAGAGAATGATTTAAAGCTACCAGAATCTGTTAATGCTTTTACAGATGATTGAAAGCTGGAAATTTTACCTTTGAGTGTACTAAAGACAGAAAGCTGTGTTTCATAACTGGCTGACTTCTTGTTCAGTTTATTGACTGGTCCCCGCTCAACCTCCATCAATTGGCTGACAATAGCGGTAACATCAATACTACTCGCGCTCAATCCTGAAACTGCCATAATGTTCTTTCCTTATATTCTTTGTTTAACAAACAATCCGACTAATTCATCTGTCTTTCTTTGGTAATCCTTATCCAACTGTAAACGCTGCTCTTGTGACTTCACAATTTCATGACTAATCGCAATCGCGCGTTCGGTTGGATAGCGGTTAACGACATCACCCGTATCTGGCGATACAAACATCACAACCACTTCTTTTGTTTCATTATCGACGACAAATTTCAAATCTGGCCTTACTTGACTCAATACTTCATTTGCTTCATCAATCGCCTTTTGTAAGACATCAGGTGTAATATTTTTTTGTAATTTTTTTTCTGCTACACTTTCAGTATCTTTTTGATTTGTTAACACAACTTTATCAGGCAGAGTGGATCGATATGGCACGCTGCCATTTCCTGTTGAACCAACTTCATGAACAGACATAATCTTTGCCTCCTTTGCCCAAAAACCGACCAGAATATCTGGTCGGTTTGTTTCTTACATTGACAACCTAACCATTTATTAACGTAATAACTGTAGGATGTTATTCGGTGCTTGGTTAGCTTGTGATAGCGCTGCAGTACCCGCTTGTTGAAGAATACTATTCTTCGTCATGTTTGCTGACTCTGAAGCATAATCAGTATCTTTAACTGAACTTAGTTGCGCTGCAATGTTCACTGCTGAGTTACCCAAGTTATTAGAAGCTGATTGGAATGTCGCCATATCCGCACCAAATTGTGCACGTGCTGTAGAAACAGCCGTTAGCAATGTATCAGCACTAGCAACTGTTGTTACTGCTGTTGAAGTAAATGCTACACCTACACCAGTCACTGTACCGCCGTCAGCATTCACAACCACAGCGCCTGTCGCTTGAATCAAGCCTGAAATACGTGTGTTTTCTGCATTTAGTGCTGTTGTTTCAACACCAGTTGCTGTACCACCTAATTGCACGGCAATTTCACGTAAGCGTTGTGTGTTTTCTGTAATTTGTGCCAAGTAACTGTCATTAGTTTGTGCTTTAGCAATACCGTCGTTTGCATTACGTTGTGCTTGTAAAGAGCCACGTAGTTTTGAATCAAAACCGATTGCCAGTGTTAAACCAGTTGCGTCATCTTTAGCAGAGTTGATACGACTGCCAGAAGAAAGACGAGCTAATGATGTATCTAAATCCATTTTAGATTTGCCTAACGCATTAACGTTAAACATTGATGCTACGTTTGTACCTAATACTGCTGCCATGTTAATACTCCTTAAAATTTAAAATTCTGTTACTACATCAATAATTAGCGCTGCGTTAAACAGTCTAATTGCATCGCTGTTACTTACTCTATCGGTTCATAATTCATAAAATTTAGGGTTGTATAAAAAATTTTATTTTTATGTACCATATCAACAGCTTATGCTTCATTGACGGCTATAGTTTTCAAATCTTTAGAGTCCTTTTAAAAAAAAAATTAAATATATTTAAAATCAGTTACTTACATTTGATTAGGTTGCATTTTCTGCGAAAGCTGTTGTCTTACTACCTCAATGACACTGTCCCAATCATTAAATGTTGGCTGTCTAAATAGTGTTATTGTTGGATACCATGAACTGTCTGATCTTCCTAATAACCAGCGGAAATCAGGCGAATATGGCAGTAATAACCAACACGTTTTACCCATCGCGCCTGCTAAATGTGCTACAGAAGTATCCACAGTAAGTACTAAATCCATTTGCGCTATCAGTGCTGCTGTTTCAGAAAAGTCGCTCAATAAAGACTGATAAACTTTCAGATTCTCCATTTGTTCCAATGCCTGTTGATCCGTTTCTCGAATTTCCTTTTGTATGGCATGAAATTCGGCAGGCAAAGTCAATATTGGCTTTAGCTTTTCTAATGCAATCGTACGAAGATGATCATGTTGATGCCCACTTGCACCAGACCAAACCAAACCTATATTAAATACCTTTGGGTTGAGTAGGCTTTGCCACTGATCTACTTTCGCAGGATTCGGTTTAAGATAGGGTATGTTATTAGGTACGGTGTCCAAGTCTGTTTTAAAAGCCAAGGGCAAGCTCATGATTGGACAATGATAGTCATAATTTCGTACCATATCGCCAGGTTTGACTAACTGAAAACCAACATCCATCTCTGCTACTAATGTCA
This sequence comes from uncultured Methylophilaceae bacterium, assembly GCA_964022105.1. GTDB lineage: Bacteria > Pseudomonadota > Gammaproteobacteria > Burkholderiales > Methylophilaceae. The sequence goes on along the minus strand of CAXIBZ010000068.1, from coordinate 1,980 downwards.
TCAAAGACGGTGGCACCTCTAAAATAACCTTGGCTCCCAGCTTTTCAGCTTCTGCAACATAGCGGAAGCATTGAATAAAATCGCCCAGCCCCTGCTCTGGATAGATTAAAAGGGTTTTACTCGCAATTGACTCTTCACCAAGCCATAGCGGCTTATTAAGATTGCGATAACTGGCTTTTTGTACACTTTTCCAACGATACTCATATAAAGGCAACCCCTGCTTATAATCGCCAAGTAGTAAATATAAGTGCGATTGATTCCAATTAACTTCATCAAAATCTGGTGCAAGCTTAAGCGCCTGTTGATAACACGCAAGCGCTTCATCAAAACGCTGCATATCAACCAGCAAAAGTCCTTTATTGTTAAGCGTTTCTGGATTCTCTTTATTTAAACGCAATGCCTGATTAAAAGCATCTAAAGCATCATCAAGTTTTCCAAGATAGCGCTGTGCTATACCAAGATTAATAAATGCATTACTATAACTTGGCTTTATCTTTGTAGCGGCTAAAAAGTCGGCGCGTGCTAATTCAAACTGTTTCAATGCCAAATAAGACAATCCTCGACCAAATAGGGCCTCTTCATTACGTTGATTCAATCTGATAGCTTCATCAAAATAGGGGATTGCATCTGTATAACGTTTTAATTCCTTATATATTTCTCCACATAAATGCTGGGCAGAAGCATCGTTTGGTTTGATTGTTAGCACCTGCTTTAGTGTATTCGCCGCTTCTGTATAATTGCCTTGCGCCAAATAGACCAAACTCATATTAAATAGCGTGTCTGAGTTATTTGGATTTAATGCTAACGCTTTCTGATAACTGGATATGGCTTGATCATATCGTTTGAGCTCTTTTAATATAGCTCCATGATTTGCATGTGCTTCCATATAACCAGGGTTGATCTCAATGGCTTTATCCGCATAGCGCAAAGCATCATCAAACTGTTTCAGTTTAAGATGTGCAATACTTAAATAGGACATTGCTGATGCCTGTTCAGGCAGGATGTCTAATGACTTAGTTAGCCACTTCACAGCGTCCGCAATTTGCCCTGCTTCCAATGCAATTGTACCTAAACAAGTCAGTATTACTGGATGGTTTGGGTAGTACTTTAATAATTTTAACCATTGCTTTTTAGCTTGCTTAGTCTGCCCAGATTGTTGTAATGCCAAAATTTTCTGAATTTTTGGGTCTTCTAGATAGTGCTGCAGGTTCTTACCTGATGCCTTACTACCAAGCTCGGATGCTATATTTTTTTGCGAAGTCAAAACTGGAGTGGTCTGATTAATAACCATTGCTGGGTTGCTAGATACAGATGCCTTAGGGGCTGCTTTAACCAACGCTTCAACTAAAGCATTAACTTCTTCACCATGCAGCCCATGCTCTAAACCCTTCATTAAAGTATCAACCGCCAACTTTTTTTGGTTAGATTGCATCAATGCTTGAACATAACTTAGCCAGTATTTAGGCTCGTTCTGGTCTGCTGTTAAAGCCTGTTTGAAATAAGGCAGACTTGCAGCCACTTGATTGCACTGCAGTTTAAGCATACCCAAATTATAATTAACATTAGGTTGTTCAGGCAGAATGACTAGAATTTTGCGATAAAAATCTTCAGCCGCTTGCCAATCTTCCTGTTGATGACGCTGTAATGCTTGTGTAAATAATGTATCAAGCATGTCATCTGACACATTGCTTTCAATATCATCTTTAATTGTCGGCATGTACATTTCCTATATTCATTTATTCAAATGGCTAAGCACAACAATTGCTCAGCAAGACATTCCGTTTGAGAATATCTTATTATGAAAAAGAAACGATGATTTTGATGCCAGAATTAAAGCTAGAAAAAGGGCTTTATTAGGATAGTAATGTCTTATTCGACTAAATTATTTTTGATCGCGTAATGTGTGAGTTCTGCGTTATGTTTGAAATGCATTTTTTCCAAAATACGAGTGCGATACATACTGATCGTTTTCACGGATAA
>CAXIBZ010000067.1:0-7944 GCA_964022105.1 uncultured Methylophilaceae bacterium | reverse complement strand
GCCGATTAGATGTCACTTGGGCGCGTTGGACAAGACCATGGACAACGGCAGCATGGGTGTTTTTGACCTTAGGTATCGCGTTGGGTAGCCGCTGGGCCTATTATGAGCTTGGCTGGGGTGGCTGGTGGTTTTGGGATGCAGTTGAAAACGCGTCCTTTATGCCTTGGCTGATTGGTACAGCATTAATTCATTCACTGGCAGTAACGGAAAAACGCAATGCGTTTAAAGCGTGGACTGTGTTGCTGTCTATCTGTGCATTTTCATTAAGTTTGTTAGGCACCTTTTTGGTTCGTTCTGGGGTACTGACTTCTGTGCATGCATTTGCAACTGACCCAAGCCGTGGTTTGTTTATTTTATTATTCCTTGTTGTGGTAATCGGCGGCGCGCTTATTTTATTTGCTTTACGTGCGCCATCTGTTGGCTTAGGTGAGAAGTTTGATTTAGTGTCCCGTGAATCATTTTTGCTGTCGAATAATGTGATTTTGTTTACGGCAACAGCTTCTGTATTACTCGGTACACTGTACCCACTGATTATAGATGCAATGGGTATGGGCAAAATTTCAGTCGGACCACCCTACTTTGATACGGTATTTGTTGCCATTATGGTGCCAGGTATATTCTTGATGGGTATTGGCCCCGTGGCTAACTGGAAAAAAGCAACACTACCAGACCTTGCGAGTAAGTTGAAATGGGCAATGGGCGTTAGTATCGTCAGTGCCTTGCTAGTGCCTAATGTCATGGGACGCATAAGCCCTATGATTGTTGTTGGTTTGTTAATGGCATTTTGGGTGATGAGTTCCCTTTTTGTATTGATTAAAGGGCGATTGTCAGCCCTGCCAGCAGGCTCAATATTGAAAAAATTCAAAACGTTTGGCCCTGCATTTAATGGGATGTTACTTGCGCATTTTGGTCTGGCTATTTTTATCGTTGGTGTCACCATGGTCAAGGGTTACGAACGCGAGCATGACATTACTATGCAGGATGGCGAGACTAGACTGATTAATGGCTATGACTTTAGATTTGAAGGGATTAAACCGATTAGAGGCCCTAATTACGTAGCAAAACAAGGTCAGTTTTATGTCACTAAAGGTGGTAAAGACGTTGCTTTATTAACACCTGAAAAACGTTTATACCCAGTGCAAGGCGCAGTAATGACCGAAGCCTCTATCTCAATAAACCCGGTGAGAGATATATATATCTCCCTAGGCGAAGAGCTGGAAGAAGGTGGCTGGAGCATTCGTATTTACTTTAAGCCTTTTGTACAGTGGATATGGGTTGGTTGCTTGCTAATGGGCATAGGTGGCATATTAACAATGACAGATAAGCGCTATCGTTTAAAAAAGAATAGCGAGGTAATTGCATGAAATTAAAGTTTATTATCCCGCTCGTACTGTTCTTTGTACTGGTTGGTTTTTTAGGTAAGGGGTTGTTTTTAGATCCGCGTGAGGTGCCTTCCCCTTTAATTGGCAAGCCTGCTCCTGCTTTTGAGGCGCCAATACTAGGCAACCCTGAGAAAACGTTTTCAACAGCAGACATGAAAGGCAAGGTCTGGTTACTCAATACTTGGGCATCATGGTGTGCCGCATGCCGTGATGAGCACCCGCTTTTAGTGGAAATGAAAGAACACGGTATTCCGCTATATGGGCTCGCTTACAAAGACACAGCTAAGGAAGCATCTGAAGTGCTTGCAACAATGGGTGACCCCTATCTAGTGACAGCAATGGATGATGATGGACGTATTGGTATTGATTATGGCGTTTACGGCGTACCCGAGACGTATGTAATCGATAAAGCTGGCATTATCAGATATAAGCAAATTGGCCCTATTACGCCTGACGCACTGCGGAATAAAATTTTGCCACTTCTTAAGGAGCTTGAAGGATGAGCATGCTTTTTAAAATATGGTTGGCTTTTATTCTGGCTTTAAGCACGGCAGCTTATTCTGCAGATAAGGGTGCAGACCCTGAATTTGAGGCTAGACTAAAAAATCTATCAAATGAACTACGCTGTCTGGTTTGCCAAAACACGACATTAGCAGACTCTGATGCCCCGCTCGCGCAAGATTTACGCAATGAGGTGCGAAAACTGATGGAGCAAGGTAAGACGGATGAAGAGGTGGTTGCTTATTTAGTCGCGCGCTATGGAGATTTTGTGACATTTCGCCCGCCAGTCAAGGCTAGTACTGCCCTACTCTGGTTTGGCCCATTTGCGATGCTGATTATTGGGCTTATCACTTTAGTTGTGGTGCTTAAGAAGCGCGCCAAATTGCTAGAAGCTGAAGATAACAAGTCGTCTTAAGTATTTATACCTGATCTAAGTAATCAGCATAGCCTTCTGCCGTCATTTCTTCTTTTGGAATGAAACGCAGACTTGCGGAGTTGATACAATATCTTAAACCGCCATCCGCTTTTGGGCCATCGGGGAAAACGTGACCCAGATGACTATCAGCATGTTTTGAGCGTACTTCTGTACGCACCATCCCATGAGTGGCATCATGTAACTCCGTTATATTCGCTTTCTCGATTGGCTTGGAAAAAGCTGGCCAACCACAACCGGAATTATATTTTGCAGATGAAGCAAATAATGGTTCACCTGAGACAATATCGACATAGATACCAGGCTCAAAGTGGTGGTCGTATTTACCTGTAAATGGACGTTCTGTGCCATTCTGCTGTGTCACACGGAACTGTTCTTCCGTTAAGCTATTAATGACTTCTTGCGATTTTTTGTATTTCATTTCCACCATTTTTTTGAATTAATCAAATGATCTAGACTGAGTTTACCTGCACCATTAAAGAGTAAAGGTAACAACATAATAAGCAATAGCAAAGGTAGTTTGTAATTGCCATAACCTTTATCTGTGATTGCATAACCTTTCCAAAGTTCAGCTAGGGTGCTCCAACTTTCAGGCCAATGCACTGCAGCAATAGCAACTATTGTTAGTACGATTAAGGATGCTGAAAAGAAGCGGGTTGCCAAGCCTAATGCCAATGCAAATGCACCTACAATCTCAAAAAATGTTGATAAATGCCAGCTGAATTCTGGCGGAACTAGATTAAATGGAAATGGGAATGTGATATTGCTAAACCAATTTGTGCCATGTAGTTTTTCGAAACCAGCTTCACTAAACTCCCATGCCAGAATAAGTCTTAATATTAATTGTGGAAACCATGTGCCGATAGACTCTAATAAAGATATTGCCCAATGGTAAGATTTGCATAACATGGTGCATTTCATATAATTTATCCCCTTGTATTGATGCCAATTAGTCGCAAGGAAGAGATGTTCATTACAACTTTTTTTTAGCCTGATAATACAGTCTTATCCCAAATAATATGGCTAATGCCACTGCATAATAAATAGGCTCGGTTAGATCTTTTTTTACTAATAATAAAAAGTGTAATACGGCGAGAATAGCAACTAAATAGACGAGTTTGTGTAAGGTTTTCCATTTTGTTTTCAATTTTTTCATCATGTAGCTGTTGGATGTTACCGCTAGTGGGATGGTTAAAACAAATGCTGCAAATCCAACCAAAATACGTGGGTGTTCGAAAACATCATTAATCATCTCGTCAAACAGAAAACTAAAGTCCAACCATACATAAGTGATGATATGCAAGCATGCATAAAAGAACATCCACAAACCAAGTTGACGTCTAATCTGAATTTGCCAAACCTGTCCTGTCAGCAAACGAATTGGTGTCATAGAAAGACTGAGTAATAAAAATACCAGTGCCCATGTGCCTGTAGAATGCTCAACGAACTCAATCGGGTTAGCACCTAAATCATTGTGAAATCCCAGCCAGAATAGACGTACTAGCGGAATGCTGGCCAACAGCCAAACAATGACCTTCACAATGCGAATGTGTTTTTTATCCATCATTGATGTGATTAGAAGTTCTTTTTTAAGTCCATGCCAGCATAGAGCTGACCAACTTCTGATTCATAGCCATTAAACATTTTCGTTTTAATACGACCTGCGAATAAACCACCTCCTATTGGACGTTCGGTGGCTTGCGACCATCTTGGATGTGCTACTTTAGGGTTAACGTTTGCATAGAAACCATATTCAGTTGGCCCTGCTTTCATCCATGTGGATTGCGGCATTTTTTCGACAAAGCGGATTTTGACAATCGATTTTCCGCCTTTAAAACCGTACTTCCATGGAACGACTAATCTAACTGGCGCACCATTCTGGTTAGGCAGTAACTCACCATAAACACCCACTGCCAGAATAGCGAGTGGATTCATTGCTTCGTCCATCCGCAGGCCTTCTGTGTATGGCCAATCCAATATAGGTGAATTAACGCCAGGCATCGATTCACGGTCATTTGCAGTGACAAATTCAACATATTTTGCATTGCCAGTTGGTTCTGCCCATTTGATTAAACTGGCTAAAGGCAGACCTACCCATGGAATCACCATAGACCACGCCTCAACACAACGCATACGGTAAATACGTTCTTCTAACGTTGTCAGTTTCATTAGATCATCAATGCTAATGGTTTTAGCTTTTTTAACCTCTCCCTCGATGCTAACTGTCCAAGGATATGGTTGAAAGGTTCGTGCTTGAACGACTGGGTCCGATTTGTTGGTGCCAAATTCATAATAGTTGTTATAGGTAGTGATATCTTTATATTTGTCTAGTTCCAAGTCTTTACCATAGGCGGTTTTTTTAACCCCTTTGATTTTTTGTCTTGGATTATAAATCTCACCTTTTTTAAGTGCTTGCGTTGGTTGTGCTGGCGCGTTAGCACGACCGATCAGTCTACCATCGCCAGTCGTTTCACCATTTGCAATGGTTGCTGCTTTTGACTTAAAAGCAAGGCCTGCTCCTGCTATCAAACCTGCACTAGCAGCTAATTTTATAAACTGGCGACGATGATCGAATACCGTTTTCGATGTGATCTCAGATGGCTGAATATCACTTGGGTTTTGCTTGGATTTGTTAACAATAATCATTGATCGCCTTGCGTTGTAAAATTAGATATTGCTTAGTCGCAGAAACAAAGCAAGCCTTACACTGAAGCGACTAAATTTTCAGTTTTTGTTCTGCTGCCGCAATTTCCGCTGCTAACTGTTTGGCGCCAATTTTTTCTGCTTGCTCCCTTGCACCCACAATAAGTGCATGAGCACCCTCTTTGTCGCCATTTGCATACATCGCTTCTGCTAAATGGTAATTAGCCGATGCCTCATAATAGGCACCACCATTATCCTTAGCAAATTTGACCAGCTTTTTGTAATGACGTTCTGCTTCGGGATAGTTCTTGGCATCATAAAAATATTGACCCAAAAGCAATGAGGAATCAGCGTAAGCTGTTAATGACCCTGCCTGCTTTTGCATGACTACCGCTTTAAGCTGGAACTCAATTGCTTTGTCGTGATTACCTTGTGCATTATAGACTTTTGCTATATTTTCAAAGCTTTCGGCACGCTCATTATCATTGTTTGCTAGGCGCAAGCCTGTTGCGTAACTATCAAGCGCCGCATTCAAATCATTCTGTTTTATGTGCGTATCGCCGATTAAATTATGATTAATTCTGGTGTAAGTTTGATTACCAGTTTGCGCACAAATCTCGAGGCTTTTTGTGTAACTGGCAATGGCTTCCTCTGGTTTGTCGTTTGATTGATGCAGATTGCCGATTAATATATATGTAATCGTCTTGGCAAATGGCTCTTTGGCAGCTTCAACAGCGGATTGCATGGTGGTGCAGACCGCGCTGGGACAGCTCAGCTGGCGGGTTTCTCTAGTATGGTTTCAGCATATTGGAGCGCTGTTTCAGCATCACCCTTGTTAACAGCTTCGTTACACGCTAACACGTCTTTAGAGCGCTCTTCTGATACTGCATTAAAACTTATTAATATCAATGTAATAAAAGTTATTATTAAAGTGTTTTCTAACTTAATTTTCATGCTAAAACAAATCCTTTTGTTGGTTATTCATCTCATTAATCATATCAGACTCTTTTAGATCGTTATTAGTTGCAGGGCTTTTTTCTGGCAAGATGGCTATCAACTGATTTTCATCTAGTATTTGAATACCTAGGTTACTGGCTTTTTCCAGTTTACTGCCAGCCTCAGCACCTGCAACCACGTAATCCGTCTTTTTAGAAACACTACCACTTACTTTGCCACCCGCTTCTTCTATTAATGCTTTTGCTTCATCCCGTGACATTGTAGGCAAGGTGCCTGTTAAGACAAATATCTTTCCTTTTAGGACACCATCTGCTTCTTGTTTGCCGTCATGTTCAGGCCAGCTAACGCCCAATGACAACATGGCATCAATCGTTTGCATATTGTGCGGTTCGCTAAAAAACTGTGTTATGGACTCAGCTACAATTGGCCCAACGTCATTGACTGAAAGTAAATCGTCAATACTGGCTTTGGTGAGTCTTTCCAGACGCCCAAAGTGGTTTGCAAGGTCTTTTGCTGTTGCCTCACCTACATTACGAATGCCTAGGGCATAAATAAAACGCGCTAGCGTTGTTGTTTTGCTCTTGTTGATAGCATCTACTACATTCTGTGCTGATTTTTGTGCCATACGCTCTAAATCCGCCAATACATCAACACTTAAGCGATAGATATCTGCTACGGAATGCACAATATCTGCTTCAACAAGCTGGTCGACAAGTTTTTCACCCAAACCCTCGATGTCCATTGCGCGCCTAGATGCAAAATGGGTGATGGCTTGTTTGCGTTGTGCTGGGCAATATAAACCGCCAGTACAACGCGCAACAGCTTCATCCTCCGGGCGCTCGATATGTGAGTCACATTCTGGACAGGTTTTTGGCATGACAAATTGCTTAGTATTTGTTGGGCGTTGATCAAGCAACACGGAGACCACCTCAGGTATAACATCACCTGCCCTTCTGACAATGACAGTATCGCCGATTTGTATATCTTTACGGCGAACTTCATCTTCATTGTGTAAGGTTGCATTTGTGACGGTAACACCACCAACAAATACTGGCTTAAGTCTGGCAACAGGTGTTATTGCGCCAGTTCGGCCTACTTGCACGGCAATATCTTCAACAACAGTGATTGCTTCTTCTGCTGGGAATTTATGGGCAATTGCCCAGCGCGGTGCGCGAGACACAAATCCGAGCGTTTCTTGTTGGACAAACGAATTGACCTTATAGACCACGCCATCAATATCAAACGCCAAGCTTGCACGTTTTTCACCAATGTCTCTGTAATAATTCAGCAAGCCGTCATAACCATGCACCACTGACCGTAAAGAACTGACTGGAAAGCGAAGTTTTTCTAAATAATCCATTGCTTCCGAGTGTGATTTAAGTGCTGGAATACCCTCTGCCACACCTAGGCCGTAGGCAAAAAACCTTAAAGGTCTGGTTGCAGTTATCGATGTATCTAATTGACGCAAGCTGCCAGCTGCAGCGTTACGTGGATTGGCAAACAATTTACCGCCAATGTTAGCTTGTGCTGCATTTAAACGTTCAAAGTCTCGTTTAAACATTAATACCTCACCACGTACCTCTAATAAGGCTGGCGGGCTCTCAATCGCTAATGAAGTGGGTATTGCTCTTATTGTGCGTAAATTATGGGTAACGTTTTCACCAGTATAGCCATCGCCTCTCGTGGCGCCTTGCACCAAATTTCCGTTCTCATAAGTCAATGTAATGGCTAAACCATCAAATTTAGGCTCAACTGCATATTCAACTGCATCTAGATTTAAACCGTCACAAACACGTTTATCAAATGCGGCAAGTTCTTGATCCGAAAATACATTATTCAGCGACAGCATCGCCTGGCGGTGTGTAACGCTGCTAAACATATTTGATGCGCTGCCACTCACACGTTGTGTAGGCGAGTCTGCAGTAACAAGCGAAGGGAATTGAGTTTCTAGGTCGACTAGTTGTCGATAGAGTCCATCATAAGTGTTGTCCGATACTGATGGTGTATCGAGCACGTAATATTCATAAT